>CALBPO010000150.1 GCA_937899295.1 uncultured Opitutia bacterium | reverse complement strand
CTACTAGATGAAGCAGGTTAAGTCTCAGACCTAAAGACTAATATTGTTTCATTTCTGTATCCACGTCCACTGCCCAGGCGTGGATGCCACCTGCAAGATTGAGTGCATTCTCAAAGCCCTTGGCTTCGAGGTATTGCACGACATGGAGGCTACGCATCCCATGGTGGCAAAAAACGATCAATGGTGCGTCCCTTGGTAAGGCTTTATGGCGCTCTGGCACTTCGCCCATCGGGATGTGGAGCGCGCCTTCGATCCGGCAAATCGTCAACTCGGAATGCTCCCGCACATCGAGCAATACTGCCTCTTTGTTCTTATCCCGTAAAATAACCGCCTCGGGTGCACTGATTTCCTTGTTCATTGCCAGATTTTTATGATGATAGGTATGCAGATGTCAAAGATGCCTTCCATTATTGTTCCCGCCCGTCTCGCCTCGACGCGATTCCCAAGCAAATTGCTGCATGAGGTACGCGGTAAGCCTATTATCCTTTGGACTGCCGAGCGTATTCGCACGGTGGCACCTGAGTTCCCTCTCTATTTTGCCGTAGACGACGATGCGCTTGAGCGTTGCTTGAGTGAAGCGGGCTTTGCTGCCGTGCGCACTCGCGCCGAGCACCCTAGCGGCACGGATCGGCTCGCAGAGGCTAATGCTTCTATTGGCGCGCCCGCTGTGATTAATGTGCAGGGCGACGAGCCGCTTGTCACGGGCGAGCAGATCCGAGCCCTTGCCGCCGGCCTTGCAGGGGAGGCCACTATCGCCACGCTTGCCGTGCCGTTCGTGCGACCGCAGGACTTTGCCAATACAAATCAAGTCAAAGTCGTGCGCGACCGCGAAGGCTACGCGCTCTATTTTTCTCGCTCACCCATGCCCTTTGCTCGCGACACAGCTGGGCAGGTCGATGCCGTATGGCTCGCGCAGAATCGCTGCTACCGCCACCTAGGACTCTACGCCTACAAGGCCGATTTCCTGAGCGCTTTTTCCAGCCTAAAGCCTGGGTTCCTCGAACAAGTTGAAAAGCTCGAGCAGCTCCGCGCGATGGAACATGGCTATCGCATTCACGTCGGCATAACCGACCAAACAACGATTGGTATCGATACGCCAGAGGACATTGCTGAGTTTGAAGCATGTTTACCCTGAGCTAGCCGAATGGTGCTTGGTCACTTGACAAAATCGCTCCTTGGCAACCGTATTAGCTATATGCAGAACGCCTCCATAGAACTTGAACTCGATCCATTGAGCTTGCCCGATGCCCGCGGACATTTCGGTGACTACGGTGGCATGTATGTACCCGAGACTTTAATGACACCTCTTTTCGAACTGACCGAAGCCTATCACGAAGCGCGCAAAGACCCCGCATTTCAAAAAGAGCTCGATCACCAGCTTCGCGAGTTTGCAGGTCGCCCGACCAATCTTTATTTCGCGGATCGCCTGACCGAACATTGTGGCGGTGCTAAAATTTACCTCAAGCGCGAGGACTTGCTCCATACGGGCGCACACAAAATAAACAACGCCCTCGGTCAGGCACTCCTCGCAAAGCGGATGGGTAAAAAACGTATCATCGCTGAGACTGGCGCTGGTCAGCATGGCATCGCCACCGCTGCGATGTGTGCAAAAATGGGTTTTGAATGCGTCATCTACATGGGCGAGGAAGATATGCGTCGCCAGTCACTCAATGTCTACCGCATGCGTCTTTGTGGTGCCGAAGTGCGCAGTGTGACCGCAGGGCAGAGAACGCTCAAAGAAGCGGTCAACGAGGCCATGCGCGACTGGGTCACCAACGTCCGCACCACTCACTACATTATTGGCTCTGCCCTTGGTTCGCATCCCTTTCCCATGATGGTTCGCGACTTCCACAGAGTGATCGGAGAAGAGTGCCGCCGCCAAATATTGGAAAAAGAAGGCCGCTTGCCCGACGAAGTCGCAGCCTGTGTGGGTGGCGGCTCGAATGCGATCGGTATTTTCTTCGCCTTTCTTAAAGACCTCGAAGTTAAGTTGAGCGGCATCGAAGCCGGCGGGCGTGATATCAAACGTGGGCACCATGCTGCTCGTTTTGAGGGCGGACAACTTGGTGTCCTCCAAGGAGCCAAGACTTGGATCCTGCAAAGCCCAGAAGGTCAAATCGACCTTACGCATTCCGTCTCCGCAGGTCTCGACTACGCTGCAGTAGGTCCTGAACATGCCTATTATAAGGAAAAAGGCCGTATTGATTTCGGCTACGCAACTGATGCCGAAGCGCTACAAGCCTTCCAAGATCTTTGCGCGATCGAGGGCATCGTCCCCGCACTCGAATCCTCTCACGGCATTGCCTACACCATGCAGCGAGCCAAAGAAATGTCGCCCGATCAAATCATTATTGGTAACCTTAGCGGTCGCGGCGATAAAGATGTGGAAGAAGCCGCTCGCGTCCTAGGAAACACCGAAAAGCATAAATCCTAAAAATTTTAAGATTTATTCCAGCGTCATATCTTTAAAGTTTATTATGTTACTCGTTATTGATAATTTCGACTCCTTCACCTACAATTTGGTGCAATATTTTGGCCAACTGGGCGTCGAGCAGCAGGTCTTTCGGAACAATGCAATCACGGTAGAAGAAGCACTCGCCCTCAATCCCGACCGCATTATGATTTCACCAGGGCCTTGCTCGCCGAACGAAGCGGGTGTCAGCCTTGCCATAATCGAGGCCTTTGCTGGCAAGAAGCCACTACTTGGCGTTTGCCTTGGACATCAAAGTATTGGCCAGCACTTCGGAGGGCAAGTTGTCCGCGCCGAGCGGCTGATGCACGGTAAGACCAGTCCTGTGTCTCACCATGATACCGATATCTTTTCAGGATTACCCAATCCGATGGAGGCCACCCGCTACCATTCGCTGATTGTCAAGCGCGAGTCTCTGCCCGACTGCCTAGAAGTGACCGCGGAGACTGCCGAGGGCGAAATCATGGGACTCGCCCACAAGGAACTCCCCGTCTGGGGCGTCCAGTTTCACCCCGAATCCCTTGCTACTGAGCAAGGGATGAAGATCTTGGAAAATTTTCTAAACTTGTAAGTATTTAGATAGACACACTATATATGGTGCTTGCCTTGTCGTGCCACTATATCTAGTGTTTTAGTTTCAGTGACTATAGTCTCTAGCGGCTGACTTCTAAATTTTATTCCCTTACAAAATGCGTTGCCCTAAATGCTCCTCCATCGAGATAAAAGTGCTCGATACTCGAACTGGTAAAAACGAAACCTCGATCCGTCGACGTCGTGAGTGTCTGAATTGCGGCTATCGCTTCACCACGATCGAAGAGGTGCTCCGCGCAGACCTTCAAGTGGTCAAGCGCGATGGTCGTCGTGAAGACTTCGACCGTGCTAAAATGCTAGGCGGCCTTAAGAAGGCGGTGGAAAAGCGGCCGATCGATGTTATGCAGATCGAGATGATGATCGCTGATGTGCTCGCCTCGCTGGAAAAAGAATTCGACCACGAGATTCCCGCGCACGCCATAGGAGAGCAGATTATGCTCCGCCTCAAGCATCTCGACCAGATCGCCTACGTACGCTATGCCTCTGTATATAAAGACTTCCGCGATCTCGCTGAATTAGCTAAGGAAATCAACGAGCTGAAAGCCTCGACCGAAAATGCCCAAGCTTAAAGCGGCTCCAGTCGATCAACTTCGCATACTCAACGAGCTGCTTGGCCGTGTCTCCGACCCACACAAGGCAGAGCACGCACGACGCGCACTCGAATTTGCTTATAACGAACATCCCGAGGATTTGGAGCGCGTATCACTCGGTGACTACGTCGATAAGCTCGCTCAGTTACACTTTGGCGAGTCGGGCGAGAGTGTAGATTTTGCCTTCGCGCACTGGCATGTGCCACGTCTGGAAGACTTCAGCCCGCTCTGGATACGCCAAGCCATTGTTGTCGAAATGAAAAAACTTGCTGGCCGTCGAGAGGGTCTTTTGTTGGTCACCGGGTTGCGTGGGGCTGTCTGCCCACAAGGAAAATATTGGACCAAGCACCGAGAAGCCCAGTATCAGCGAGTTCGTTGCTGGATCGACGAGCTAGTCTGTGCCTGGGCGACCTGCGGCTCGCGGCGGCGGGTCCGATCCTCATGCGC
>CALBPO010000149.1 GCA_937899295.1 uncultured Opitutia bacterium | reverse complement strand
AGTTAGCCAAATAGATGCTTCCAAATTGAAGCTGTCAAATGCATCGCACCGCCAAATTTCTGTCCGCTTGTCTGATAAACTCCGTCAACGACTGGTAAAGCTGAGCAAACAACAGAAAGTCAGTTTAGGTGAGTTGTTAAGAGCTGCGTTAGATTCTCTACCAGACCAACCCACAGGCTTTAACCCTGAAACCATTATGCCTAAGAAAAAAGCAACAAAGAAAAAAGTAGCTGCCAAGAAAAAGGGAATTCGCAAAGCCCCAGCCAGAAAAAAGGCTGTTAAGAAAAAGGCCGTAAAAAAGGCGGTAAAAAAAGCAGTGAAAAAGAAAGCGGTTAAGAAAAAGGTCGCTAAAAAAGCTGTGAAGAAAAAAGCAGTGAAAAAGAAAGCGGTTAAGAAAAAGGTCGCTAAAAAAGCACCCAAGAAGAAGGCCGCTAAGAAAAAAGTAGCTAAGCGCAAAGCGAAGAAGTAAATTCACTTTTTCGACTAATCTTAGGCAAGGCTTGCTTTTGCCCAAGCACAAGTTTTGATTCTGCGCTCCTGCAGTTCTGTCCACGACAGATGCTGCAGGAGCGTTTTTTTATATCTATTCATGACACAGCCAGCAAAACTCTCCACTTGGGCGAATAACATCGCTCCTTCTCCCACACTCGCCGTCGATGCCAAAGCTAAGGAGCTTAAGGCAGCCGGAGAGGACGTCTGCGGCTTCGGTGCTGGTGAGCCTGATTTCGATACACCTGAATTTATCAAAGAAGCTTGCATCCAGGCGATTCAAGAAGGGAAGACCAAATATGCACCTGCGCCTGGTATCCCAGCTTTACGTGAGGCTATTGCCGATAAATATCGCAATCAAGGTGTCGATGGTACGATGTCCGCACAGTGCGTGGTGAGTCCGGGCGGCAAGTATTCCTGCTATTTGGCTATTCTGGCCGTGATCAGTCCTGGCGACGAGGTAGTGATTCCGGCTCCTTACTGGGTAAGCTACCCTGAAATGGTCAAATTGGCTGGCGGCATACCAAGGACTATTTTCGCTGGGCTTGAAAACGGGTTCAAGATCACCCCTGAGCAATTGCGTGAAGCAATTACGCCGAAGACGCGCTTGGTCATCATTAATAGCCCTTCGAATCCAACCGGTGCTATTTACTCCTCGGAGGAGCTTCAGGCTCTTACAGAGGTCGCTCTCGAAGCGGGTATTTACATCATGTCAGACGAGATCTACGAGTATTTGCTCTATGATGGCGTTAAACATGTAAGCCCCGCATCCTTTTCCAAAGAGGCCGCCGATGCTGTCATTACTGTGGCTGGATTTAGTAAAACTTTTTCCATGACTGGCTGGCGCCTTGGTACTTTGATGGCACCGCTTGCCGTCGCTAAAGCCGTCGCAAATCTGCAAAGTCAGACCAGCTCAAATGCGACCACTTTCGCACAATATGGAGCCCTCGCTGCCATGCAAAACTGGGATCAGTCGATGGCTGCCGTGAATGGTATGCTGGAGGTCTTCGATCGCCGCCGCAACACGCTCCTTGAGGGCCTACAAGGCATCGATGGGATTGATTGCGCGCGTGCTCAAGGGGCTTTCTATCTCTTCCCCAATATCGAAAAGCTCGGGCTTAGTGCGGCTGATTTCGCCGAGCGTATTCTTGAAGAAGAAAAAGTCGCCGTCGTTCCTGGCGAGGGCTTTGGTGCTCCCGGCTACATTCGCCTCAGCTATGCCACGTCCGACGAGGTTATTGAAAAAGGCCTTGGGCGCCTTGAGAAATTCTGCGCGAATCTTTAAGCACTCACATTCAATAAACATTTACAAGTTACCAGTCATTATTTTCGCATGAGCGACAAAGCAAAAATTATTTATACGATCACTGACGAGGCGCCGGCACTCGCCACGCATTCGCTGTTGCCAATCATTGAGGGCTATACCGCTGCTGCTGGCGTCGCCGTCGAGACGCGCGACATCTCACTCGCGGGTCGTGTCCTTGCAAATCTCTCAGAATTTCTACCGGCGGATCAAAAGACGGCGGATCATCTCGCCGAACTTGGTGACCTTGCTAAGACAGCAGAGGCTAACATTATCAAGCTACCTAACATCTCGGCTTCGATGCCCCAATTGATCGCCTGCATTAAAGAGCTTCAGGCCAATGGCTTCGTCCTACCGGATTACCCTGACAGTCCAAAGACCAAAGAAGAGGAAGCGATCAAAGCGGCTTACGATCGAGTTAAAGGAAGCGCCGTCAACCCTGTGCTCCGCGAAGGTAACTCTGACCGCCGCGCTGCGCTTGCGGTCAAACAATATGCTAAAAACAACCCGCATCGTATGGGTCCATGGCGCGCGGATTCCAAATCCACGGTTTCGAGCATGGCTGGCTCAGATTTCTTTGGCAACGAAAAGTCAGTTACGATCCCTTCTGCAACCACTGTGAAAATCGAACTCGTCGCTATGGACGGTTCTGTGACGACTCTCAAAGAAGGCCTTGTACTTGAAGCTGGCGAGGTACTTGACGGCACTTTCATGAGTGTTCAGGCACTGCGCACTTTCCTTGCCGAACAGATCGAACTTGCTAAAAAAGAAGGCCTCCTCTTTTCCCTTCACATGAAAGCAACCATGATGAAGGTCTCCGACCCGATCATTTTTGGTCATGCAGTCGAAGTGTTCTATCAATATGTTTTTGAAAAGTACGCAACCACTATCGCTGATCTTGGGGTGAATGTGAAAAATGGCCTTGGCGATCTCCATGCTAAAATTAAAAGTCTACCCGCCGATCAAAAAGCTGCGATCGAAGCCGATCTTGAAGCGGTTTATGGCAGTAGTCCCGACATCGCGATGGTTGATTCCGACAAGGGTATCACCAATCTACACGTTCCCAGCGATGTGATCATCGATGCATCAATGCCTGCGGCGATTCGCAGTTCAGGTCAAATGTGGAACAATGCCGGTGAACAGCAAGATACGAACTTCGTCATCCCTGACCGTTGTTATGCGGGCGTGTATGCCGAGACTGTCGATTTTTGCAAAAAGAACGGTGCTTTCGATCCCGCGACTATGGGGACAGTACCCAATGTTGGCCTCATGGCGCAGAAAGCCGAAGAATATGGATCACACGATAAGACTTTTGAAATTCCCGCTGCTGGTAAAGTCCGTATGGTGGACGCGAATGGTAGCGTGCTATTAGAGCACAGCGTAGAGGAGGGGGATATCTGGCGCGCCTGCCAGGTAAAGGACGCGCCGATCCGTGACTGGGTCAAACTCGCTGTCAATCGAGCCCGTGCCACAGGTTCGCCCGCAATCTTCTGGCTGGATGCGGCACGTGCACACGATGCCCAACTGGTCGATAAGGTGAATACTTACCTTAAAGATCACGCGACCGATGGTCTCGATATTCGTATCTTATCGCCTGTTGAAGCGACTAAGATCACGCTTGAGCGAGCGAAGGCTGGTAAAGACACGATTTCTGTCACTGGCAATGTGCTCCGTGACTATTTGACCGATTTGTTTCCGATCCTCGAGCTCGGCACGAGCGCTAAGATGCTTTCGATCGTGCCATTGATGAATGGGGGTGGTCTCTTTGAGACGGGTGCAGGCGGTTCTGCACCCAAGCACGTGCAACAGTTTGAGAAAGAAAACCACTTACGCTGGGATTCGCTTGGCGAGTTCCTCGCGCTGGGTGTTTCATTAGAGTACCTTTCGTCAGTCTTCCATAATGCCAAAGCACAAGTCCTCGCAGATACTCTGGGTGTCGCGAACGCGAAGTTCTTGACTGAGAATAAGTCGCCTTCTCGTAAGGTCAATGAGCTCGATAACCGTGGCAGCCATTTCTACCTAGCGCTTTATTGGGCAGAAGCCCTGGCAACTCAGGATCAGGATGCTGAGCTAAAGATGCGTTTCGCGCCACTGGCGGCAGCACTCACTGCCAACGAATCCAAGATCGTCGACGAGCTCAACATTGTACAAGGCGTGGCCATGGACATTGGCGGTTACTACCGCCCCAAGCTTGAAAAAGCACAGGAGGTGATGCGTCCGAGTGCGACTTTGAACGCGGCCTTGGCTGCTTTGTAAAAAGTTGGCAAGGCCGCTTGCTTGACGCTTCATTAAGTTCTTACCTTGGTCGACTACTGACTATTCGCCATTCGCCAGCACCGTTTTGAGCGATGCTATAGAGGCTTTCAAAGCGGTCTTCCGTTGCGTAGCGCACCCGCATGCGCAAGCTTGGTTCTAATGTGGCTACGTAGTCGACGCCTTGATGGGCATACTCAATGGACTCCTCAGGTAGGCCAGTTAGTGGTTCGAAGCTAATGCTCTGAATTGGTAGACCCAGTTCGTAGAGGAGTGCATTTTTGAGTAAATTCTTCGTATTTTCGGTCGTGCCTTCTAGTGCGTAGATAGCAAGCATTGCTTCGACCCCAGTCGCTTGATTGGCCTCACTGAAAGCGTCGGCGAAGGCTTCAAGCTCAGGTGATTCTTGCATACTGCAGGCGCCCAAGGCAAGAAGGGTGCAACTTACGAAAATACGAAGCATTCTTAGGCTAGGTTCTTTGTAACTCGGTACACCCGATGGTCATTAAAATAAACCCAAGCACTACGAACTACTTTTCGACTGATCGTCGGTCCTAGAATCTAAATCGAGTGCGTCTACTTCATCGTAGGCCTCATTCATTCCAGCAAAGAGTGAATTCGACTTCGAATGGATATTTGAATCGATGCGTCCGCTCTTAAAGCCAGTCGCCACAATGTTGATACGCCCAAGAGATTCAATGCCTAGGTTCTCGGTTAAAGCTTCGCGGAGGTGGGTTTGTAAGGTCTGCTCGATTTCCCGTAGTCGACCGCCACTGAGTAGCACAATACGCACTTCGAAGTGGGTGATCTGGCCCTTGACCTTGATTTTAACTAGCGGCTTGGAGACATCCTCTAACTGCTCGCAAGAGGTTTGCACCAACTCGATGATCGCATGACGACTGACCATTACGCTGCCATTCTCAGTTGTGTAGGCGACGATATTCTTAGGCTGCCGGCGTACTAGTAAGACTAGGATAATGGCGAGCATCAAGATCGCTCCGCCCACATAGAGAAGCTCAGGCCTGGTGACTTGCTGCAGGGCGTCGGTCAGTTCACTAAAGTTCATGACAGTGTTCGTGATGAAATTAATTAGAGGCGATTAGTCGATGTGTGGCTCGTCGCCCCATTCATCTTCTTCGCCCTTTTCATCGGCAGTGCGCACGCCGTCAATGATGACGTTCACACGGGCAACGCTCTTACTAGTCATCTGCTCGACTTGCTCGGCGATGCGTTCTTGGATCTCTGTGGCGACGGTAGCGAGTTCGCAACCGAATCGTAGGATGACGCGGATCTCGATACGATAGTCGCCGACCTCGTCTTCTTCGACGCGGACGCCGCGCTCGTCACCTTTTTTGGAGAAAATCTCAGCGATGCCGTCGACAAAGCCACCACCTACTGCAGCCACGCCGCTGACTTCGAGGGCAGCGAGGCGAACGATACTGGCGACTACGCTATGGTTAATGCGGATGTCACCGAGGGTGTTGGAAGCCTCCGAGACATTCGGGATGATTGATTCGTTTTGGTTGTCCGTTTCCTTGCTCATAATATGTGTGATTGTATGGTTGAACTTTTAAGTGTAAATATCCTTCGGCACGCGTTCTAAGAATTCTTCAATGAACTTTGTCGTGTATTTACCTTCCCTAAAGTGTGGATCACGAATGATAGCGCGCGAAAAGGGGATGTTGGTCTTGATGCCTCGGATCAAATACTCACCTAAGGCGCGATCCATCCGGTCGAGTGCGAGTTCGCGGGTGCGACCATATGTCATGACTTTAGCGATCATGCTATCGTAGTAAGGCGGTATGGTGTATCCGCTATAGCAGTGCGAATCAATGCGCACGCCGTGACCACCCGGAGAGTAGTAGAGGGTTATTTCGCCAGGGCAGGGCGCAAAGTTGCGTGAAGGATCTTCAGCGCAGACGCGGCACTCGATACAGTGCATCGTAATTTTGATGTCCTTTTGCTGGTAGCTGAGTTTTTG
>CALBPO010000148.1 GCA_937899295.1 uncultured Opitutia bacterium | reverse complement strand
CCCGGCTACGTCGGCCATCTCGACCAGTTGGAAAAAAACTGCCAACTCTTAAAAACAGTCGCCGAGTGCTCGGGCGCCAAGGTGCTACTCGCACTCAAAGGTTTCGCCTGTTTCAGTACTTTCCCACTCATTCGTAAATACCTAAAGGGCACAAGTTCCAGCGGCCTACACGAAGCTCTGCTCGCCCAAGAATCCTTCGGTGGCGAAGTCCACGTTTACTCTCCCGCCTATAAACCTGAAGAAATTCAAGCACTCAGCCGCTTCGCACACAGTCTCGTTTTCAATTCCGCACAACAGCTCAACAATGGACTGAATGCACTTGAAGGCCACCGCCGTCCCGAGCTCGGGCTTCGCGTGAATCCCGAATACTCAGAAGTCGAGACCGACCTCTACGATCCCTGCGCCCCCTCCTCCCGCCTCGGGACAACGCGTGCCGCACTCGACCGTGCACTCGCCAATTTACCCGCTGATCTACTTGAGCAAGTCGATGGTCTCCACTTCCACGCACTCTGCGAACAAGACGCCGATGCATTGGAGCATACCGCGGAAGCCTTTGAAGCGAAATTCGCCGATCTCATTCCAGGGCTTAAATGGCTCAACTTCGGCGGCGGCCATCACATCACCCGTCCTGGCTATGATGTCGAAAGACTCATCCGCGTGGTCAAACGCTTCCGTGAGCGTTACGATGTCGAAGTGTATCTCGAGCCTAGCGAGGCCGTGGCACTCCACACTGGCGTCCTCGTCGTCACCGTGCTCGACCTGATCGAAACCGGCGGGCATCAGATCGCCATCCTCGACAGCTCGGCTACTTGCCACATGCCCGACGTCCTTGAGATGCCCTACCGCCCAAGTATCCTCGGAGCAGGCCAGCCCAACGCATATGCCCACACCTACCGCCTCGGCGGGATGTCATGCCTCGCTGGCGATGTCGTCGGCGACTACTCCTTCCCTCAACCACTAGAAATCGGTCAGCGACTCACTTTCCTCGACATGGCGCACTACACCATGGTAAAAAATACTACTTTCAATGGCGTTCCCCTGCCCGCGATATCGCTCTATTCAGAGGGTAAAGGCCTCGAAACCGTGCGTCGCTTTGGCTACGAAGATTACAGGATGCGTCTTTCGTGATTCAGTTGTTGAATATGTATGGTCACTAAATAATTTAAAAATACATTGAAAAAAATACTCCGACCAAAAGGAATTTTCCTAGGCTTACTCCTGCTTCTTATGGCCATCGCATCGACTCTAGTGGTTGTTAAACTACATGTAAGTCAAACGGCACCACCCAAAGAATCCGAAGCACCATGAAGCTTGGAGATCACTCCTGATTGGATCTGCTCCTGAAGAACGTCATGCCACGGTTCCATTTAGATTGGATCATGCAAAACAATGGCAAGTAGCTATCTAGCGATGCCAGTGAAATAATCCGTGTGCGGCAAAAGCTTGATCAGTCACTTTATCAACTCACACCAAGCGCATTCAAAAAAGCACGCGCTAAAATCATATGTCCAAGCCCATTCGGATGCACCCGATCTTCACAGAGCGACTCCGTCGGCTGATGCACTAGGTAGCGATCAAAAGCGGCCTGCGTATCCACGCAAATGGCATCAAACTCGACTGCTAATTTTTTGGTAATTGCACCATAGCCATCCATCTTCGCCCGCATCGGATCCTCGCGATTTTTTTCCAAGAAATATGGCGTCATCAAAATCAGCCCGTCCAGCTTCGGACGGGTCTTAGCAAGCACGCTGCGATAGACCAACTCATATTGCCCAGGCTCGACCTGCTCTGCACCCGGCTCGGAATCGAACTGCCGCCAGACATCGTTGATACCAATCATAACTGAGAGCCAATTAGGCTCCAGGTCGAGCACGTCACTTTGCCAGCGTGATTCGAGGTCGGTCACGCGATTACCACTGATTCCCGTATTCAAGACAGTCATGGGAGTCCCTGGTATCACTGCGCCCAAGATACTATCAACAAAGCTTACATAGCCCCCACCCAAACTATTCCAGCGCTGCCCCACTGGGTGCTCCCGCCCACAATCTGTGATCGAGTCACCGATAAATAGTAAGGTCTGGTTTGCTTTAAATGGGTGACTCATCCCAAAAAAATGCATCTACCCATCCACGGCTGGCAACCTAAAATGCAGTCAGCATCACATCGAATCACAGCCGGAGTTGCTATAGCTAGATAAATGTATATCAAGGAGATGCCAAGCTGCGAAACATTACCTTAGGCTAAATAGCATCCACCTCTGCAGTCCACTTGGCGCGTGTAGCCTCGTCCACCAGGGCGACTTCGAAGCCGTTTTTAGCAATTTGTTTAAGTTCTTCATTGGTAAAATTAAGCCCAGCACTGAGTGCAGCATATTCGTCCTCGACGGTATTACCAAAAGAAAAAGGATCGTCCGTGCTAAGTGTGCAGCGGATTCCCTGGTCAAAGAGTTTTCGGATCGGATGATCTTCCAGCCTATCAATGACATCGAGTTTCACATTACTGATTGGGCATACGTCGAAAGTAGCATCAGCCTCCATGGCAAGTTCGATAACGGCATCGTCCTCAATCGCGCGGATACCGTGCTGTATGCGTTTAGTGCCGAGCACTTCAATTGCTTCGCGTACCTTGTTCGCACCATCGAACTCACCAGCGTGGGCTTTGGTTTCAAGTCCATGGGCGCGGGCTTTGTCCCACAGCTTGGGTGTCCAATCCTCAAGAGGTAGGTATTCAACACCATGCAGGTCGATCCCCGCCAGGCCATCCCAGGTAAGGCACTCGTCGAGGACGGGCTGGAGAACTTCGCTATAGCAGTTACGCGCCATACCCATAAAGACTCTTACCTCAAGACCTTTGGGAGCAGCGGAACGAATGGCACTAAGAATCTCTCGTCCCGGGATACCTAAAAATTCAATCATTCCTGCGTGAAATGAGGTCTCAACGTAACGGATATTCTGCGCGAGGTGCCCCGCAAAGATGACTTGTGCGGCCTCGTAGTAGCGATCTGGCTTAGTAAACCATTGCAAGGCATGATCGATTAGGTGGGCCTCAAAGTCTTCGAAGCACTTCCACTTGAAGTCTTTTGACCAGCACTCTGGCTGCTGACTGAACTTTTCGGGGTCTAGCTTCTGTAGGAGCTCATAAGGGAGCGCGCCCTCGATGTGTAAGTGAGTTTCAGTCTTGGGCAGACGATGAATAAAATCAGCGATAGCGGGCGTAATCGGAGCGTGCATGGTAGAAGCTTATAACAAAATGTGTGAAACTTGTAAGTGAAAGTGTTCTGTGTCGGGCAATTTGCAAATCGCAAAAAACCTCTAATAAACTCTCGCTGAAAAATCACACTTTAATCGAGCCGAATAAAAGGCTTTTCCGTTTTTAGAATACGCCTGCCAGACTAATTTGCTTCTAGTCTCGATGTGATCAATATACATGCGAACAATCTAATTTTCTATTTTTGCTGAGCCCACTTGTCAGAAATAAAACCTGCCAAAACCAGCTGTGCAGGATGATAGCATAGCAATGGTATTAGCACGGCAGCTACATCACCGAGCCAAGGAGCTGCCACCATGATTGATGTAATCAGCGGTAAGCCTGTCGCAAGTGATTTTTGACTCGCACAGAAAAACGCAGTGATTCGCTGTTCTCTAGTCGGTTTGATAAGAGCCGCGCTCCACCAAACAAGGCGACTCACTACAAGCAAAACGAAGACCGTAATAGAGATAACTGTAAGGATCGAAGTAGCGCTCAATTGGCCGAGAAAGCCCGAGCTCACACTCTCCGCAAAAGCACAATGAACGATGAATATGATAATCCAGTTACACAAAGCTTTTGTGTGTTTTGAAACCGCTACCGACATGTCGGACAAAAACTTTCGAATCACTTGTCCAGCGATGAGTGGCAGCGCAACCAGTATTAACAATTTTGTAAATAGAGGTGCGAGTGGCACACTCGCATCCGTACCCGCCGCCAGATAAGTTAAGGCAACAGTGGGCACTAACAGAATCGAAAGCAGATTTGAAAAAATGGTCGCAAAAATTGCGTTTGAGGTGTGACCGCCCGATAAGGCCGTAAAAAGTACGGCCGAAGAAACAGTCGTCGGTAAAATCGCGAGCAAATAAAAACCTAGTCTCAGCTCAGAAAATAAAAAAAAATTGAACGGTAAGAGCAAAAGCATCATGACCGCGGGAAACAGAAGATAATTCCAAGATAGAACGAAGACGTGCAAGCGTTTGGGTTTGTACCCACATTTTAATTCGCTAGTGGGCAGTGAAAGACCTTGGAAAAAGAAAATTATGCAAACACCGATTTGAGTCGTTAGATTGGAGTGAAAAAGTCCGCCCTTGGCTCCCGCAGTAGGATACAGAATCGCAATCAACACACCAAATAGAAGCCAAAGTATGAAGTCGTGCTTCTTTAAACATTTTTGCATATGTCTAAGATAGCAGGCAGCACTGCGAGCGCGACTTCTAAAAAAAAGCCCGCCCTCAATGGAGGAAGGGCTTTTTGGTGAAAATCTGAAGGTGCTTAAGCGTCTTTCTCTGTGCTGTCGTCAGTCTTTTTGGCTACCTTCTTAGCTGCCTTTTTGGCAGCCTTTTTGGCGGGCTTCTTAGCTGCCTTTTTAGCAGCCTTTTTGGCGGGCTTCTTAGCTGCCTTCTTAGCGGGTACTTCTTCAGGAGATTCGCTAGGCTCAACATCAGAAGGTGCAGATTCTTCAGCAGGCTCTTCAGTGACTGCCTCCTTCACTGCTTCTTTTGGAGCCTTCTTTTTAGCGGCTTTCTTCTTGGGCTTTTTACTGTAGCCTTCATCATTACCATCAACGAATTCAATGAGCCCCATTTCAGCGGCGTCACCGATACGTTGGCCGAGTTTGTAGATACGTGTGTAACCGCCGTTTCGATCAGTGAACTCGGACACAAGCTCATCAAAAAGCTTAGCAACTGCGTTCTTATCACGGACACGGGCAATCGCAAGACGACGGTAGTGTAGTTTGCGTGCAGCGTCGTTGGCTTTTTCCGCCTTCTTCGCGAGTGTTATAATTTTCTCAATAACAGGGCGAAGGGCACGTGCCTTGGAGATGGTCGTTTCGATGCGGCCGTGTGTAATGAGGGCAGTCATCAGATTGCCCATCATCGCGGAACGGTGAGGACCAGAAACGCCGAGTTTATGTTTTCTTTTGTTATGACGCATTGTCTAAATTTCTTAGTGCTGAAAGAGAGCGATTAAAGTTCGCTACCCTTTTCAAGAAGGCGTTCGTCGATTTTCATACCAAGGGAAAGGCCGAGTTGCTCGAGCTTGTCCTTAATTTCGTTGAGCGACTTTTTACCGAAGTTGCGATACTTAAGCATTTCTTGTTCGGACTTCATCGCGAGCTCACCAACTGTTGTGATGTTGGCATTATTGAGGCAGTTAGCGGCACGGACGGAAAGTTCGATTTCATTCACGCTCATGTTCAGCAGTTTGCGAAGGCGATTCTGCTCTTCGCTGATCTCCTTACTCTCACTCTCGAACTCGATGTCGTCCTGAGAAACTTCATCGAATACCTCAAGGTGGTGCTTGAGGATTGCGGCACTCTGCTTGAGTGCGTCGTCTGGAGTGAT
Organism: uncultured Opitutia bacterium; assembly: GCA_937899295.1. Taxonomy (GTDB): domain Bacteria; phylum Verrucomicrobiota; class Verrucomicrobiia; order Opitutales; family Coraliomargaritaceae; genus Thalassobacterium. Next base: position 16,092 of record CALBPO010000148.1, on the reverse strand, counting down.
TCGCCCGTCTGTAGTGACTTCAAGGATCAGCTTATCGTAGTCCATTGATTGGCCGACACGGGTATTCTCGACGGAATACTTAACGAGACGAACTGGGCTGAAAAGCGAGTCAATCGGGATCACACCGATGGGCTGCTCATCTTGCTTATTATCTTCACCAGTGCAGTAACCACGGCCAACTTTGACTTCGAGCTCCGCGAGGAAACGCTGCGGCTTGTCTAGTGTGCAGATGATTTGCTTTGGGTTGATGATCTTGAAGTTGGCATCCTCTTGGATATCTTTCGCAGTTACCTTGCCGCCACGATTTACATCGATGAGCAGTGTAGCAGATTCGCGAGACTCGGATATGAGGAGCACTTTTTTAAGATTGAGTACAATATCAGTGACATCTTCGACCACGCCGTCGATGCTTTGGAACTCGTGCTGAACTCCGTCGATCTTAATCGAGGTGATAGAAGCACCTTCAATCGAGCTAAGAAGCACTCGACGAAGGGAGTTACCAATTGTATGGCCATAACCGCTTTCAAACGGCTCGGCTGTAAATGTGGCGAATGTATCTGTCGCGGTGTCTTCGACTTTGGACAGACGGTTGGGAAGTTCAAATTTTCCTAAGCGCTTTGGCATAATGGACTTTTCTCTAGCTGGTTACTGTGAATTGCGATGAAACGAAGATCTGGGCCGAACTAGCGGCTATAGAATTCAACGATCAATTGAACGTTAATCGACTCTTCAGTTTCTTCAGAAGAGGGAAGGCGATTAACGGTGGCCTTGAGGGCGTCGGCATTGAGTGTGAGCCACTCAGGCACGGTGCGTGCTTGGCTCTCTTCCATACAACGAGTCGCTAGCTGGCGAGAGGAGGTGCGCTCACGCACTTCAATCTCTTGACCTTCTTTGACCATAAAGCTGGCGATGTCTGTTTTGATGCCGTTGACTGCTATGTGACCATGGCCAACAAATTGGCGAGCGGCAGCGCGAGACTTAGCGAAACCAAGACGATAGATTACACTATCGAGACGGCATTCTAACATCTTGAGGAAAATTTCACCAGTTACACCACGAGTCGCTTTAGCTTTTTCGAAGGTGAGACGGAACTGCTTCTCTGTCATGCCATACATGAAACGAAGCTTTTGCTTTTCATTCAGGCCGACTGCATAGTCGCTGAACTTACGACGCAGGCGAGGGCCGTGCTGTCCGGGAGGGTGCGGCTTGCGCTCAAAAGCTTTAGTCGGAGCAAAGATTGCCTGACCGAAGCGGCGGTTGATACGTGTTGTGGGTCCTGTGTAACGGGCCATGGTGTTATTTTCTAATTATCTGCTAACTAATTTATATGTGTCTATCTGGCAGAGTCAGATTAAACACGACGACGTTTCGGCGCGCGGCAACCATTGTGGGGGACCGGAGTCACATCCACGATTTCGGTTACGATCATGCCTAAAGATTGGAGTGCGCGGACAGCGGAATCGCGACCCATACCTGGACCGTTCAACTTAACGACGACTTCTTTCATTCCGTGCGACATGGCTACACGACCGGCGTCTTGAGTGACGACCTGTGCAGCGTAGGCAGTGGACTTACGAGAGCCACGGAAGTTGCACTTACCGGCACTTGACCAGGAAATGACGTTGCCGCGTGCATCACAGAAAGTGACTTTAGTGTTATTGAAAGTGGCGAGCACATTAACGATACCGGATGTAATATTCTTACTACCTTTGGCACGGCGGATTTTAACACCGTCTAAATCGCTCTTCAGAAGATCTTCTGCTGTGACTTCCTTCTTTTTTTCGGGCTCAGTACCCTCTTCAGTAGAAGCTGCAGCCACTACTTTTTCTTCTTCAACGGGTGTGTTTTCTTCTTCGCTCATAGGAAATTCCTTTTAATAAATGTAGGTGGTCGAACTATCGTCGGACTGGCTTGACAGCACCCTTACGAGTGCGGGCATTTGTTTTTGTGCGTTGGCCACGAACTGGAAGACCACGCATATGGCGCATACCACGAACACTGCGGATAGCGGAAAGGCGCTTAAGATTGGCAGTGCGCTCACGGCGAAGATCACCTTCAACCACGTATTGCTTGTCGCCCACAATGGAAGCTAGCTTGTTAACCTCTTCTTCACTGAGGTCACCGGCACGACGGTCTGCATCGAAACCGGACTCGGCGACGATTGCAGCGGCGCGAGTTGGGCCAATGCCATAGATATAACGAAGCGAGTAAACTAGCTTCTTGTTTGCGGGGATATCGACTCCAAGGATACGTGGCATGATATTTAAAAGGTTGGTTACCCGCTAGAATACGGGAAAACGGTGGAAAATAGTGATTTAAGTTGGTTTGAAAAGTTAATTCTGCGGAATTGTTAAGATTTCCGGCTCGCCGTTGGTAACGAGGACGGTATGCTCAAAGTGAGCGGAGGGCTTACGGTCACGGGTAACGGCCGTCCAGCCGTCTTCAAGCATGTCAATTTTACCGCTGCCGAGGTTGATCATGGGCTCAATCGCGAGGCACATCCCTGGTTTCAGCAGGGAACCGCTGCCACGACGTCCGAAATTAGGGATTTGTGGAAGCTCGTGCATGGTCTTACCAACACCATGGCCAACGAATTCGCGGACGATACCGTAGCTGTGGCGTTTAATAAAGCGTTCGACAGCGTTAGAAATGTCGCCAACTCGGTTACCGGCTCTGGCAAAACTAATTGCATAATTGAGCGATTCGCGGGTGGCATCAATCAAAGCTGCGTTTTCGTCAGCAACTGGCTCGATGAGCACGGTGCGTGCATTATCGCCGATAAATCCTCGGTGACGCACGACAACATCAATCGAAACAACATCTCCAGCTAAGATCGTGCGGCGCATCGTGCCGATTCCGTGGACAATTTCTTCATTCACAGAGAGGCAGGTGTAAGCAGGGAAGACGTGTTCGCCGTTACGGTAATTGTGACAGGCGCTTTCGGCTCCGAGCTCTTCGATGGCTTTGCGGCCGAGCTGATCGAGATCGTAAGTGGTTATCCCCTCTTCTACCGTGTCAACGAGGCGTTTAAGAACGGTCGCGGCGATTTGGCAGGCTTCGCGTATCGATTGAATTTCTTCGTCTGAGCGAATGTATTTCATCGAATTGCGGAGTGAGTGGATGAATCAAAGAACAAAAGTTGAGGAACGAAGAGGCAATTAGATCATTGCACCTTCGGAGAATAGCCGTGGTCGCGTTGGTCGCGGGATTAGGCTGGGTTTAAGAACCAAGAGACGATCCCCAGAACAAAGAGTGCGATGCCTATAAAGAGAAGCGGGCGCCAAGCAGTCCAAAAGTTCTGGAGACTGGCGGTGTCGACTAGTTGCTTGTTACGGGCAGCGGAGCGGCCACGAATCTTACCCTTCTTAAGGAAGCCATCGTAGTGGCGCTGCAAAAGGTAGGTTTCGATTTGGCGCATGGTGTCAAGAAGCACACCTACGGTGATCAACATACCGGTGCCACCGAAGAAGATGGCGACGCTGAAAGGCACGTTGTATGTGAAGAGCAAGAAGTCGGGGAAAACTGCAATCACTGTGAGGGAGATCGCGCCGAAGAGCGTGAGGCGCGTCATGATGTGATCTAGGAATTTCGCAGTAGGCTCTCCTGGGCGGACGCCAGGAATGTAACCACCATTTTTCTTCAAATCGTCAGCAATTTGTATCGGTTTGAACATCATGGAGACCCAGAAGTAGGAGAATACCAAGATAAGAAGACCAAAGATGATGTAATAAGCGAGTTGCCCTTGGCCGATCGAATCTGCGAAGTCGTTGAAAAAACGCATACCTGTGGCACTGCCGAGGTAAGTGAGGATCTGCGCGGGGAACATAAGAATTGCGCTACCGAAGATGACGGGCATGACACCTGCGTAATTCACCTTGAGTGGAAGGAAAGAGCTTTGGCCACCATAAACCTTACGACCAACAACACGTTTAGCATACTGGACAGGGATCTTACGCTGGGCTTGAGTGATCGCAACAAGCGCAGCGGTCACAGTAAAAAGTAGCGCTAGCATGAGCACACCTTCAGGCACGCCGAGTGAAGTGCCCTCCGAACCTACAGGAGCAACGAACATTTGATAGGCCGCCGCGACTGCCCCAGGCAAACCTGAAATAATACTTACAGTGATCAGTAGCGAAATACCATTACCTATTCCCTTCTGCGTGATTTGCTCGCCGAGCCAAACCATAATCATGGTCCCACAAGTAAGGAAAATCGTTCCTGTAATCAGGAAAGGAATCTGGGAGGCAATCACCACGTTACCGTATTGCGCAGGATTAAAGCCTTGCCCAATCAAACTGGCAGGATTGGTCGAAAGCGCTACGAGGAGAAGCAATCCTTGGACGACACAAATCGCGAGTGTTAGGTAACGAGTGTATTGGTTAATCTTTTGACGACCGACATCACCCTCTTGCTGGAGACGAGCGATGACTGGGAAAACAGCACCGACTAGCTGCATAATAATCGACGCGCTGATGTAAGGCATGATACCCAAGGCGAAAACCGCACCGTTGAGCAAAGCTCCTCCGGTGAACATATTGAACATGCCGACAAGACCGCCGCCTGCATTTGCTTGGTCCGCAAAGAAGTCTTGGATCGGACCCACATTCATACCCGGAAGTGGAATGTTGGCACCGACACGCGCGATGAACAACAGCGCCAGAGTGAAGAAAATCTTCTGGCGAAGTTCAGGAATCTTCAGCGAATTTGTAAAAGCAGAAAGCATCTGTGGCGTGTCCTAGTGCGAATCCAAAAGAAAAGTCGAATTTACGATTCCTCATTCTCCTCTGTTACAGATTCTTCAATCTTTCCACCAGCAGCCTCGATCTTACTCTTGGCAGTAACGGAAACTTTGCAGACCTTGACTGTGTAGGCTTTAGAGAGCTCGCCGTTACCGAGGAGCTTGATGCCTTGATCGTTGTCGCGGACAAGGCCTGCGGCGATCAGAGACTCACGATCCACTGTATCACCTTCGAGCTTTTCGAGTTGTCCGACGTTGACCAGTTGGTAAGAGACTTTAAAGTTCTTATTGTTGAAACCACGGCGTGGAAGTTTACGATAGAGAGGCATTTGACCGCCTTCGAAACCGATGCGGATACCCCCACCAGAGCGAGCCTTTTGGCCCTTATGCCCCTTACCGGATGTCTTACCATGACCGCTACCTTCACCTCGTCCGAGACGTTTGGTGGGGTGTGTGGCACCTTTGATAGTTGGAATATTTTCGAGATTCATGTGTTTAGATCTTTAGACTTCCGCTACGGCTTCGCCGAAACGGATATTTTGAATTTCCTCATGAGAACGCAACTGAAGCAGCGCAGCCATCGTCGCATTCACCATAGCGAGGTGATTGTTTGAACCGAGGGATTTGGAAAGAATGTTTTTAACGCCAACGGATTCGAGCACTGCGCGGCAACCGCCACCAGCGATAACACCCGTTCCGTCCGACGCAGGGCGAAGCAGAACTTTACCGCCATCAGCTTCGCCGAGAACATGGTGAGGAATCGTGTCGTTACGAAGATTAATCTTAACAAGATTCTTCTTGGCTTGCTCGGTACCTTTACGGATGCACTCAGGAACTTCCTTTGCTTTACCGTAGCCGACGCCGACTTCGCCTTTTTGATTACCGACTACGACGAGTGCTGCGAAGCTGAAACGGCGACCGCCCTTTACAACTTTAGCACAACGGTTGATGTGAACAACCTTCTCGACGTATTCCGGAGTTTCTTCCGGTTCGTCCTTCTGTGAAAATGATCTGTTTTGTCTGCTCATATAGGAGTTCCTTAAAATTGTAAGCCGCCTTTGCGAGCTGCTTCGGCGAATGTTTTAACGCAACCGTGGTAGCGGCGACCAGAGCGGTCAAAAACAACAGATTCGACACCAGCTGCCTTCGCTTTTTCAGCGATGACATTGCCGAGTGCGAGTGCACCGTCGTTGTTAGCCTTCACGTCAGCATCTTTGCCACCCACCGAGGATGCATAAGCCATTGTGTGGCCTGCGACATCGTCGATGCACTGCGCATAGATGTGTTTGTTGGAGAAATGCACCGCAAGACGTGGGCGCTCTGCAGTGCCTTTGACCTTCTTGCGAATACGATAACGGCGCTTCTGCGCGAGAGAGTTTTTCTTCTGGAGTTTCATATCTGTGACTCGACTGGAAATTAAGCGGACTTCTTACCCTCCTTGCGGCGGACATATTGGCCAACAATGTGGACACCCTTGCCCTTGTAAGGCTCGGCTGGGAAGTAGGAATAGATCGTCGCAGTGATTTCACCCACCATGTGCTTATCAGCACCAGAGACGGAAATTTTTGTATTCTGATCTACTTTAACTGTGATCCCTTCAGGGATCTTCACTTTGATTGGGTGCGAATAGCCAAGTGCCAGGTCGAGCAAGTCGCCCTCAAGCACTGCACGAAAACCAACACCTTTGATCTCTAGTTTCTTTTCGTAACCATCGACGACGCCGATCACCATATTATTGATGATGGAACGAGCGGTGCCGAACATAGCGCGGGCGTGGCGACTACTGTCAGTTGGCGTTACACGGATTTCGCCATCAGCGAGTTCGATATTGATCGAACCGTCGAAAGTTTTTTCTAGTTTACCCTTGGGTCCGTCAACGCGAACAGTCTGACCATCAACTGCGACGTTTGCCTTATCAAGGACGGGGATAGGAAGTTTACCAATTCTACTCATCTTATAGTGCCTTTCAATTACCAGACTTTGCAGACGAACTCGCCGCCTACACCTTGTTCGCGGGCATCACGAGCACGCATTACGCCTTTAGAAGTAGTGAGGATAGCAACACCCAAGCCTTCGAGGACGCGCGGGATTTCTTTGCTGCCGTAGTAAAGGCGACGACCAGGAGTGCTGTGACGCTGGATACCGGTGATCGCAGGAGTTTTACCTGCGAATTTCAGAGTAAGCGTGAGCGTCTTGAAGCCCTTCTCGTTTTGACCTTCGCTAAAGTCTTTAATGTAACCCTCACTCTTAAGAATCGCAGCTATGGCTGAACGCATCTTGGAATGCTGCGTTGTGCAGGTCTCCTTGTGCGCCAAGCTGGCATTGCGGATTGTGGTGAGGAAATCGCCGATTGTGTCGTGAACTGCCATAGTATTTTACTAGTGGGTTTTCAATTTTGTGAGTAATAAGGATTATGGTTTTTGGTCTTTTTGAAATCTGCCTTCAAACTTGAGAGCTATGAACAATTACCATGAAGATTTTGTAACGCCAGGTATCTTGCCTTGGGTGGCAAGTTCGCGGAATGTGATACGAGAAAGACCAAATTTACGGATGAAAGCGCGAGGACGACCGGTAACGGAGCAACGATTGCGAGCACGGATCGGAGAACTGTTCTTGGGCAGCTTAGTCAACTTGGCTTGCGCCTTGTAGAACTCCTCATCAGGAGTTTCAGGATTGGCAAGGATCGCTTTGAGCTCTTTACGCTTAGCTGCGTATTTAGCGATCATGCGTTCGCGCTTTAAGTTACGTTGGATTGCTGATTTTTTAGCCATGGGTCAATTTTCTTTAAATAATTAAGCAGAAGCTTCGGTAACGGCGGCTTCGGCTCCGGCGGCTTCGGCTTCGGCGACTTCGGCACTTGTCTTGCGGAAAGGCATACCAAAGAGCTTAAGGAGCTCGCGTCCTTCGTCATCGGACAGAGCGCTTGTGTTGATGCAGACGTCCATACCGATTGTTTCATTAGTGCCTTCGGCAGAAACTTCAGGGAAAATCGTGTGGTCATTCAGACCGAGCGTGTAGTTGCCTTGTCCGTCGAGGCGTGCAGGAACTCCGCGAAAATCTCGTATGCAAGGAAGCGAGATATTAATTAAGCGCATAAGGAAATTATACATCGCTACACCGCGAAGAGTCACTTTACAACCAATGGGCTGACCTTCACGAAGCTTGAAGTTCGAGATCGAAAGCTTAGCTTTCGTAGTGACAGGGCGCTGGCCAGAGATCTTAGCGATCTCATCGTTCACGTATTGCACGTGATTCTTATCAGCAGTCGCCGAGAATCCAGAATTGATGACGATCTTTTTGACCACGGGGACTTGGTGCGGGTTCTTATACCCGAACTTTTCCATAAGTGCGGGCACGACCTTCTCGTCGTAATGTTTTTGTAATAGTGACTGTGACATCTTATAAGTAAGGCGGAGTTCTAACCCGGCTTGTTAGTGGTGGATGATGTTTTGAAAAGGGGCGAGAAAGTGAGGTCTAAACGCCCACTGGCAAGTACCTTATTTCTTTTTCGCGTCGTATTTCTCGGCGCTCATTACATTAGAATAGTGGATGGAAGCTTCGCGCTCAACGGAACCACCTTCTGGGTTCTCCTGAGTCTTGCGCTCAAATTTAGTGATTAGGTTGACACCTTCGACTATGATACGCTCTCCAGCTTGAACGGAAAGTACCTTGCCGCGCTTGCCTCTGTGAGCGCCGGAGATAACGACAACTTCTTGTTCGCGTTTAATTGCTTGTGCCATGATTAGAGAACCTCCGGAGCTAGGGAAATGATTTTCATATACTTGGCGCGGAGCTCGCGAGCTACGGGGCCGAAGATACGTGTGCCTTTGGGGTTACCATCAGCGGTGAGAATAACAACGGCGTTGTTATCGAAACGGAGGTAGCTGCCATCACCGCGACGGATCGGAGCCTTTGTGCGAACGACTACGGCACGAACGACTTCGCCCTTCTTGACGGAAGAATCGGTGGACGCTTCCTTCACAGCACAAACAACAACATCCCCCACGTCGGCAGTGTCCTTGTTTTGGCCAAGGCGGCGAATCATCTCGGCGGATTTGGCGCCGGTGTTATCCGCGATAAATACGCGGCTGTTCATTTGAATCATAGCTAAATCTCCTTATTAGGATTTATAAATTGGTGGGGAGGTGCCCTACTCTTCGCCCAGCTTAGGAGCGATTTCGAGAACCTTGGTCACGCGCCAGCGCTTTAACTTACTAAGCGGACGTGTTTCCATAATTTCAACTTTGTCTCCAAGGCCGCACTCGTTCTTCTCGTCGTGTGCGTGCACAACAGTCTTGCGCTTAATTTCCTTCTTATAGAGCGGGTGCGGGACTTTGTAAGAGTAAGTGACCTTAATAGTCTTATCTCCAGAACGGCTTGATACGATTCCGATGAGTACTTTACGAGAGTTGCGTGTGGCTGTGGCTTCCATAATAGGCGTGTGCGGCTAAAAGTTTAAGCACTGGCAGTAGCCAGCTTCTTTTCTTTAAGAATGGTTTCGAGACGAGCGATTTGACGGCTCATGTCTTTAAATTCGTGTGGGTGCTCAACTTGTCCAGTCTGCTTGCGCATGCGGAGTTGGAGACGAGACTCACGTGTATCGCGGAGCGACTTTTCGATTTCGGCTTCGGACATTTCGCGGATTTCTTTAGTGTTCATAGTTATAGTTTCCTATCTCTGAAAGTATTTATGCTTCGTCACGGGAGACGAAACGGCAGTGAAAAGGAAGCTTTGTATCCGCAAGGCGGAGGGCTTCACGGGCGGCGGTGGCGGAGCAGCCAGCGACCTCGAAGAGCATGGTGCCAGGCTTGATTACAGCACACCAGTATTCAACAGAACCTTTACCTTTACCCATGCGGGTTTCTGCAGGCTTTTTGGTCACAGGTTTATGAGGGAAGACGCGAATCCATACCTTGCCTTTCCGTTTGAGGCTGCGTGTCATCGCAACACGAGCGGCTTCGATTTGTTGCGAGGTCATGCGACCACGCGTGAGGGATTGTATACCAAATTCGCCGAAAGCGAGTGTGTTGCAAGTTTGTGCAGTGCCGTAAATGCGACCTTTGTGAACTTTGCGGTATTTGGTGCGTGATGGAAGAAGTGCCATGGTTCGCTCTGTTTAAAATGTTAAAAAAGTAAAATCGTTTCAGGTGGGAAAGAATTAGCTTACGCTTCCTCGTCGTCAGGGAGACAAATCCAGCACTTTACGCCGATAATACCATACACGGTGCTCGCTTCAGAGAAGCCGTAGTTGATATTTGCGCGGAGTGTCTGGAGAGGCACACGGCCTTGGCGCTGTTGCTCAGTGCGGGCAATATCTGCACCACCGAGACGACCGCCACATTGAATACGGATACCGTCGGCACCCATGGCCATTGTAGTTTGAACAGCGCGCTTCATGGCGCGGCGGAATGCAATTCGGCGCTCAAGTTGAAGAGCTACGTTTTCAGCGACGAGTTGCGCAGAGAGATCGGGGCGCTTCACCTCTTGGATATCGAGCATGATTTCTTTGCCGACCTTCTTGTTGAGAGTAGCCTTAATCTTATCAAGCTCAGCACCCTTGCGACCGATAACCACACCAGGTCGTGCAGTGAAGATCTTGACGCGGATACGACCGGAAGCACGCTCAATGAAGATGCGTGGCACAGATGCATAGCGCAACTTTTCAGTGAGGAATGTGCGGATCGTGTGGTCTTCCTTGATATACTCAGGAAATTGATCCTTGTTCGCATACCAGCGAGAATCCCAGTCGCGGGTGACTGCAAGGCGGAAGCCGGTTGGATGTACTTTCTGTCCCATAATTTGGTAGGTGTCGTTAGAGTCGCTCTGAGGAATTAGGCCTCGTCGGAAAGGATGATACGGATGTGGCTAGTGGCCTTCTTGTAGGGGTGAGCAGAACCACGAGCAGCGGGGCGAAAACGTTTGAACGTAGGGCCTTGCTCGACGGTGGCAGACTCAACTTTGAGGGCATCCGATGAGAGATTGTTATTGTTTTCCGCATTCGCGATCGCTGACTGGAGAGTCTTGCTTACGAGACGTGCCGACTTACGTGGAATGAAGCGAAGCACTTCAACCGCCTCGGCGGCGTTACGACCTTGGATGGCTTGAGTGATCTCGCGAACCTTCCGGGGCGACATACGGGCGTATTTTGTATAGGCTTGGACCTGCATGAGATTCAGCTGTTTTGAATTGTTTTGATTCGGGCAATGTCGCCCGCTTGGATTGTAGAGTCTTTGACTAATTCGAGGATGAGTCCTGCGGATTGATCACTACGAGATTCTATGATGATAAGCTCGCCTACAGATTGTAAACCACGTGTGACGCGGCAAACCATCCCTAGGCGAATCCCCTGCCCAAGACCGCCATCGAGAATAACGACGTCGGCTGCAAGCGTAGGTGTAACCTTAGCCACAGTTGCGGCGTTTGAACTGTAAAGTGACTCTTTGACAAAAGCGGGCACTTCTCCTTGCACAGCACTGCCGGCAAACATTGCTCCAAAGAGGAACAGTGCAGCGAGGGTGAGTGGTGTGTGTGTGAATTGCATAGCCAATGTATGAGTAAGCTGGGCGAGTATTATTTACCGGTTGGGTGCCCCTTGAAAGTGCGTGTCGGTGAAAACTCACCAAGTTTGTGACCAACCATGTTCTCGGTCACATAGACGGGTAGAAAACTACGACCGTTGTGTACGTTAAAATTAAGGCCAACAAAGTCAGGAGTGATAGTTGAGCGGCGCGACCATGTTTGGATCGGCTTGCGGTCGTTGTTGGCCTGCGCGATAACCACCTTTTTGGAAAGGTGAGGATCGACAAAGAAACCTTTTTTTACGGAACGAGACATATCTAGTTAGATCGGTTTAGCGTTTCTTCAATTGGCGACCGTTGCGACGGACAACAATCTGCGAATTGGTCGGATTGGACTTTTTACGAGTTGGGAAGCCCTTCGAGAGTTGCCCCCAAGGCGATTGTGGGTGACCGCCACCAGAGGTGCGGCCTTCACCACCACCCATTGGGTGGTCGACGGGATTCATAGCAACACCACGAACGCGAGGACGACGGCCCAACCAGCGGTTGCGACCTGCTTTACCAAGGCTCTGGTTGTGGTGCTCGATGTTACCAACTTCTCCGATCGTTGCGCGGCAACGAGAGTTGAGGAAGCGGATTTCACCGGAGGGCATTTTGACGGTGGCACGATCGCCATCGACAGAAACTAATTGTGCTGATTGACCCGCAGAACGAGCGATTTGCGCGCCGCGACCAGGGTGAAGTTCAATAGCATGGATCTTCGTGGCAGGCGGAATAATCGCAAGTGGAAGGCAGTAGCCCGGATTGAATTCTACACGCTCATTGGTGCTGAGAAGTGTATCGCCAGCTACGATACCGCGTGGTGCGAGAATGTAGCGCTTTTCACCATCTGCGTAGGCTAGGAGAGCGAGATTAGCCGAACGATTCGGATCATACTCAATCGCTTGAACCTTAGCAGGAATATCGAGTTTTTCACGACGGAAGTCGATCATGCGATAGATGCGCTTGTGGCCTCCACCACGACGACGAGAAGTGATGCGACCGTAGCAATTACGGCCCTGCTTGTCGTGTATGCGTGTGACGAGACGGCGCTCTGGCTTTTTCTTAGAGACTTCCTGCTTGTTTCGTGTAAGGAAACGTTGGCCGGGAGTCAAAGGTCTGGAATCTACGAGTGGCATGATATTGTGGTCCTTCGTGCTTAGACGAGTTCGATCGCATCGCCCTCTTTAAGCGTTACGATAGCCTTTTTGTGGCCGCCAGTAGTGCCGGCTTTACCGCGACGAGAGCGGTCAGTCTTCACTTTTGGCTTTTTGTTAAGAATGTTTACGTTCGTCACCTCTACATTGAAAGTCTTCGCTACAGCGCGAGCGACTTCGATACGATTTGCAGTCGGAGCGACCTCAAAAGTGTATTGGTTGAAATGCGCAGATAGATTAGCTGCTTTTTCAGTGACTCGGTATTCGAGAAGAATTTTATCGGCAAGAATCATAGCTGATTTCCGGTTTAGGCAGCCGCACCGTTGGCGCGTGCAATGATAGTTTCGATGCCCTTGGCACTGACGATAATCTGGCGGTAGCGCACGACATCAAGAGTGCTGAGGTTACCTGCTTCAGAGAGAGAAACTCCCTCGATATTGCGGGCGGCCAGGGCGGCGTTATTTTCAAATTGGTCGTCAACGATCAATACCTTCCCTCGAGTCGGTAAGACTGCGGTGAGGACTTGGTTGAAGAGCTTAGTCTTCGCTTCCTTGACTTCGAGAGCTTCGATCACGGAGAGGCCCCCTTCAGTAGCACGCTCGAAAAGAGCACGGCTGAATGCGAGATCCTTCATCTTGCGATTGATCTTCTGAGAAAAGTCGCGTGGCTTGGGTCCGTGAGCGATACCGCCATGACGTTGGTGAGGCACGCGGCGTGAACCCTGACGGGCTGTGCCACTACCTTTTTGGCGGAAGAGCTTTTTACCAGAACCTGCGACTTCTGCACGGGTCTTAGTCGAAGCATTTCCTTGACGGGCGTTAGCTTGGTGCGCGAGAACGACTTGACGAAGTGCTGCAACGCCCTTGTCTCCCTCGAATGCGGGAAGCGCAAACTCTCTCTCAGAGCTTGAGGATCCGTCGGCTGTATAAACTTTAAGTTTCATTGTAGTGTGTCCTTTATGTCAGGGATGTCCTTAGGTCGCTTAGCTTATGCTTGGCCTCTTTTGGTTTTAACCGCAGTGCGGACGGTGACGAGGGAGCCACGTGAACCAGGGATACTTCCCTTTACCAGAATCAAGTTCTTCTCAGCTATGACTTTAACAATTTCAAGATTCTGGACTGTGCGGCGCACATCACCCATATGACCTGGCATCTTTTTGCCCTTGATAACGTGGCCTGGCCATTGGCACATACCGTAGGAACCACCACGGCGGTGAAACATCGAACCGTGAGAAGCGGGACCTCCAGCGAAGCCGTAGCGTTTTACAACACCCTGAAAACCGCGCCCTTTAGAGGTACCGATCACATCGATCTTCTGACCAGCTTCAAATTTCTCAACAGTGAGCACATCTCCGAGGTTTAACTCGACATCGCCATTTGTGCGGAATTCTTGCAGTTCAGCCACTGGTTCGACCCCAGCCTTTTTAACATGGCCTATGGCTGCTCTAGAAAGGCGATGCTCTTTTTGTGGACGGAATCCGATCTGCACGGCATTGTATCCGTCTGTTTCGGAGGACTTAATCTGCGTTACCGGGCAGGGTCCTGCTTCAATGACAGTAACGGGTACTAGACGATTGTTGTCGTCAAATACCTGTGTCATTCCTATCTTTTTACCAAGTAGGGCTACGTTCATAATACTAATTGGCAGGTGGAGCAGAGGCTCCGTTTCCATAACCTGCGTTAGAGGAGTTAAAAAATGTGTGTTAATCGCCAGTGTTGGATAGCGAGCGACGGAAAAAAGCGGGTTGTTCTACCTTCGTCAACACCCGATTTAGAAAAAAGTCATTATTTTTCTGCGTCTGAGTAAATATCCATGTTACGCCCTTAGATACAGGGAAGACGCTCACACGAAAGTCCAGCTAGCGACACATGACTAAGCAACAGCTCCCCTTTGCCTAGAAGCCTTTTGTTAAGATGAGAGAATGCCTCTAAGCCTCTGCGCGGTGGCGGGCTTCGGCATCAATAGCGGCGAGGGTTGTTTCCATCACTTTATTGGCAGCTACTTTGACCTCAGCAAGCTCTTCGGGATCAGTCACATCTGAGCGACCAAATACATAAAACTTTATCTTGGGCTCAGTCCCAGAACCGCGAACAGCGAAGCTATAGCCATTACTCAGTTCTAAGAAATAGAAATCTTGCGGTGCGATGCGCTTGCCATCTGCGTCGATAATCTCGTCCTTACCGAAATCGGTGAAGCCAGAAACCGTGACGTCGCCGAAAGCTTTGGGCGGATCACTGCGGTAGGATTCAAGAATATTCTTAATCTTCTGCGATCCAGCGGCACCTTCGAAGTAAATGTTGATCGTCTTTTCTTCGTAATAACCATGCTGGAGATAGAGCGAATCAAGATACTCGGGGAAAGTCATCTCCTGCGCTTTCAAATACGCCGCTAATTCGCAAAACATGACTACGGCTGCATTGGCGTCTTTATCGCGAAGCTTATCGCTTGCCAGGTAGCCGTAGCTCTCCTCGCCGCCAAAGACAAAGTAGGTCGAATAGTCGAGCATGAGTTCGGCTTTCGTCCAGATATCACAGGCGTCGTAATCGACAGCCAGGCCTTCTTTTTCAAAGAGCTTGGCTTTCATCTCAGCTTCATATCCGGCTAACTTTTCACCGAGCCATTTAAAGCCTGTTAGCGTGTTGATCGTTTTAAGACCATGCCAAGTCGCAACGGCTTCTTGCATTGGGCTGGTGACGAAAGTCTTAATCAAAACGGCGTTTTCACTGCCATCTTCGGGAAGGATTTCGGCATCTTTAAGCGTGGAAATACGATACTCGGCCAAAAGCGTACCAATCTGGTTTCCTGTGAGCAGCACCATTTCGCCAGCGCGGTCGCGGACAGCGACGCCCATACGGTCAGCATCGGGATCGGTCGCGATGACGACGTCGGTATCCGTTTCATTAGCCTTGGCGATCGCCATGGCAAGCGCTTCGGCGTTTTCAGGATTGGGAGATTTGACTGTGGGAAAACGTCCGTCTGGCTCCATTTGCTCGGGCACTTCAATCACTTCAACGCCGAGCTTGCGGAGCGAAATAACGGAACTGATGGCACCGCATCCATGGATCGGCGAAAAGACTACCTTGGGCGCAACTTTTTGCATGACCTCGGTATCGACAACCATCTCTTCAAGTAAATCGAGGTAGGGTTCGTCGGCGCTAGAATCAAGAACGATGACGTGATCGAGATTAACATCTAGGAACTGAACGAGCTCTTCGAGCTTCACTTCGTTGACGAGGTTCACAATACCTTCGGCGTGTGGAGAGACCACCTGCGCGCCATCTTCAAAGTAGGCTTTGAAGCCATTGTCGTGCGACGGATTGTGGCTTGCGGTAATCACTGCGCCACAGGTCGCTTTATAATGACGCACCGCGAAACTGAGCTGCGGGGTAGAGCGTGGCCCATCGAAGATGAGCGCTTGCCCTCCGAGCTTACACCAAGTGGATGCTGCCAACTCGCAAAAGTGGCGTGAAAAGTGGCGAACATCGTGTGCAATAACGAAGCGAGGCTGATCGTGACGACCGCTTTCATCCAGGTATTCTTTCACATAGCGGAACATGCCGACAGTGGCGCGAATGAGGTTAAAGTCGTTTAGCACGTTGGTGCCGACTGCCGCGTGCTCGGGCGTGCCTTGTGCTGAGAG
>CALBPO010000147.1 GCA_937899295.1 uncultured Opitutia bacterium | reverse complement strand
AGTAAGTCGACTTATTGATATCGGTATCAAGCCCTTCCTCGTAGCCGCCGCCGTCCGTGCCGTGCTTGCCCAGCGCCTCGTGCGCCGGAACTGCCCTAACTGCCGCGTTCCCTTCGAGCATGACGAAAAGCTTTTGAATTCGCTCGGTATTCGTTCCGATCAGATCACAGATGCTTCTTTTATGAAGGGCGAGGGTTGCGTTAAGTGTAGCGGAACAGGCTTCCGTGGTCGTGTCGGTGTCTTCGAGATGTTCCAAGTCAATGAAGAACTCCAGTCGATGATTTACGAAGAGGCAAGCCTCGTTGCTCTACGCGATAAAGCTCGCGAAATGGGCATGCGCAACATGCGCGAAGATGGCATTCGTAAGATAATTGGTGGTATTACGACACCGCAAGAAGTTCTCCATGCCACTGTGTCCGATTCGATTTAATTAGACGTCTCTGAATCCTATTTAACCAATTCTAATCACGATGAGCTACGAAATGAATGACCTCTTGGAACTGATGATCGACCAAGGCGCATCAGATCTTCATATTGAAGTCAATCAGTCGCCGACGCTTCGTATCAGCGGATCAATGGTTCCTGTCGAGGGACCTAAGCTCGACCCCAAAGGTACTGAGGGTTTGATGAAGTCCATCACCTCGGAGACCAATCAGGAGCAAGTCAAGGCTACCGGCGGGGCCGACTTCGGTTTTGCTTACCAAAGCAAGGCTCGTTTTCGCGTTAGTGTACTACGTGCTAAGGGTTACTACGGTCTCGTGCTTCGCCAGATCCCAAATGATCTTTTCTCCCTTGGCGATATTGGCCTGCCCGATACAATCATAGAGCTATTGAATCGCCCGCGTGGGCTCATCCTCGTGACGGGACCGACGGGTTCGGGCAAATCTACTACGCTGGCATCAATGATCAATTGGATCAACGAAAACCACGACGGGCACATCATCACGATTGAAGATCCTATTGAGTATTTTCATGATCATAAAAATTGCATCGTTACCCAGCGCGAAGTGGGGAATGACGTCGCCTCCTTTTCTTCCGCAATTCGCGGTGCGCTACGCCAAGACCCTGATGTTATCCTTGTTGGGGAAATGCGCGATCTCGAGACGATTGAGGCCGCCGTTGGTGCGGCCGAGACCGGGCACTTAGTCTTTGCCACTTTGCACACTACTGGCGCAGCACGCACCGTTGACCGCATTATCGACGCCTTCCCTGCGGATATGAAGGATCAAATACGCACGCAGCTCGCCTCCTCAATCATCGCAGTCATTTCTCAAGTGCTTTGTAGGAAAACTGGCGGCGGACGCATCGCCTCATTCGAGATCATGGTCACTACCACGTCGATCGCTCAGCTCATCCGAGAGAACAAGACTTTCCGGATTAATTCTGACATACAGACTGGTGCCAGTCGCGGTATGATCGGCCTCGACGCGCATCTTCTCAGCCTTTTTAACCGTAACTTAATAAGTGCAGACGAAGCACTCGGTAAATCACAGACCTCTGATGCGATGCGTGCTAAGTTACTTGAAAACGGAGCAACTCTTACGATTTAAATCATTTTTCAACCCCGACGATTCACAGATCCTACCTCGATGTTCGAAGATCATAACGATACAGTTTACGAAATAATTAAAGGTGCCAACCTGCTCGAACCAGCGCAGCTCGATGAGCTCAACGAGTCGCACCTCCACACCGGCAAGTCGCTAGCAGACGCCGTGATTGACTCCGAAGTGGTCGAGCGGGGGCAGATTCTCGCCGCTGTGGCGGAGTATCTCGGCTACGAATATTTGTCTACCCCGCCGAATAAAGTGGAAGAGAATATTGCCAACACCGTGCGCGCCAGCGTGGCCCGTATGTATGCCGTGGTTCCCTACGAGGTTAGCGATACTTCTGTCTCCTTGCTCGCGCAGGATCCTTTTAATCCGGCCATCATCGATGATCTCACCTTTACCTTAAATAAAGACATCACTATCGTCGTCTGTAATCCTGAGCACATTGATTCACTCCTTATTGCGACCTATGGCGAGGAAGATTCATCGATTGACGATATACTCGGCGATCTCGGCGAGAGCTTTACTGAATCTCAGGAGGATCTCTCTGAGGGGGATCTTGAGGATATGGCGAACCAAACGCCCATCATCCGCTTCGTGAACCTCGTGCTTCAGCAAGCAATTAAGGATAAAGCGTCCGACGTTCACTTCGAACCCTTCGAAGATCAGTTCCGCATTCGCTACCGGATCGATGGCGCGCTCTACGAGATGGCGCCTCCGCCGAAGAATTTAGCCGTCCCCGTAACCTCGCGCGTCAAGGTGTTGTCTAATATGAACATCTCCGAGAGACGGATTCCTCAAGATGGTCGTATTAAGATGACCATCGCAGGTCGCCCTGTAGATCTTCGTGTATCTACATTGCCAACCCAGTTTGGCGAGTCCGTGGTGCTCCGTGTCCTCGATAAGTCGGTAGTCAACCTCGACCTCGAAGCGCTCAGTTTACCCGACGATATTTTACAAACGATTCGCGACCTTGTGGATCGTCCCAACGGTATCTTTATCGTCACTGGCCCCACCGGATCCGGTAAGACCACCACGCTTTATAGTGCGCTCCGCGAGGTTAATAGTGTCGAGACTAAGATTCTTACAGCCGAAGATCCCGTCGAGTATGAGATTGACGGCATTATGCAGGTCGCGGTGAACCACCAGGTAGGCCTCGACTTCTCTCGCGCGCTTCGTGCCTTCCTCCGTCAAGACCCTGACAAGATCATGGTCGGCGAGATTCGTGACTTGGAGACCGCGCAGATTGCCGTGCAAGCCTCGCTAACGGGACACGTTGTTTTGAGCACCCTTCACACTAATGACGCGCCAGGGGCGGTCACCCGTCTTATCGACATGGGCTTGGAACCCTTCCTTATTTCCGCCTCACTGGAAGCTATTCTTGCGCAGCGTCTCATTCGTCGCATCTGCCCCAGTTGTCGCACCGCTTACGAACCAGGCCACGATCTCATCGAAATGCTCGATGTCGATCCGCTCGAAATCGCAGATAAAGATTTCTTCTACGGCGATGGTTGCGCCGATTGTAGCAACACTGGCTATCGCGGCCGTGTAGGTCTCTTTGAAATGATCGTTGTTTCCGACGCCATTCGCGAGTTGATTAACAATCGGGCACCCACGCTCACTATTAAGCAAAAAGCACTCGAGCAGGGGATGCGAAGCTTGCGTGATGACGGCTTACGCGCCATTTTCGACGGTAATTCTTCAATTGAAGAGGTTCTCAAATACACATAAACACCCATATTCCCCATGGCAAAATTCAAATATACGGCGATTGACGCCAACGGTAAGCAAAAGACCGGCACGGTCGAAGCGGCCAGTCAGGACGAAGCGAGCTCAAAACTAAGCGCGTCCGGCTTGATGCCAACAAAGATCACCAACGCAGACGGCGGCGCCACTGCGAAAGCAGCTTCTAAAAAGGGAGGTAAAAAATCTAAGAAGTCGAGTGGTGGCTTCGGTAAAGTCATCAAAGGAGAAGAACTCACTACCTTTACGCGTCAGCTAGCGACACTTCTTGATGCAGGCTTGCCTCTACTTCGCGCACTCGAAGTGATGATCCGACAAGAGAAAAACGCTCGCTTCCAAGCGGTCCTCGAGCAGATCGCTGACCAAGTTAAGTCTGGTAATTCCTTTTCCGACGGCCTTGCGCAGCATCCCAAGATTTTTGATCGTCTCTTCGTCAACATGGTGCGAGCTGGTGAAGCTGGCGGTGTGCTCGACGTTGTGCTCGCGCGTCTTGCGGGCTTTATGGAAAAGGCATTGAAAACCAAGAAAAAGGTCAAAGCAGCTATGGTCTATCCGATCGTGGTCGTCGGTGTCGCCGTATCGATTGTGGCGCTCCTCATGGTTGTAGTGGTCCCCAAGTTTCAGACCATCTTCGACGACATGCTCGAGGGTGCTGCATTACCGGGGCCTACACAGCTCGTGGTTGGTGTCAGTAATTTTATGCGTGAAAATATCGTGCTCACTATCATCATTTTGGTCATCGGTTTCTTTGCCTCAAAGTTCTTTATGAAGACGCCGTTTGGTTCAAAGATGTTTAACTGGCTGTCGATCAATACCCCCAAGGTCGGCGATCTTGTGCGCAAGGTGAATATCGCTCGCATCACTCGTACCTTCGGCACGCTCCTCTCCAGTGGTGTCCCTATCTTGCAGTCGATCACAATTACTAAGGATATTACTGGTAACAAATTCTACGAAAGCGCACTCACTCGTATCCACGACAGCGTGCGTGATGGTGAGTCCCTCGCCGCACCTATGTCTCGCGAGACTGTCTTTCCCAATATGGTCACCAGTATGGTCGACGTGGGTGAAGAAACCGGTGAGCTTGCTGAGATGCTCAACCGAGTTGCGGACAACTATGACGAGGACGTAGACAACGCCGTGGCCGGGATCACTTCGATCATCGAGCCCGTCATGATCGTGTTCCTCGCGGTTGTCGTTGGTTTCATCGTCATTGCTCTCTTCCTGCCCATCGTCGAGATCATCAAGCAACTCACTGGCTGATCCTGTTGAAAAGGTTATTTTTTAAAGCCCGCAGCGCACCGTGCCTGCGGGCTTTTTGTTTTCGAGCTTGAAAGCCGCGCGGTGGGCCGCACCTTTATTTACTACCTATTTTTACTTCATGTCTGAGATCGCTAAAGCCTACGAACCGAAAGAAGTCGAACAGCGCTGGTATGCCAATTGGCTAGAAGCTGGGTGCTTCAAAGCTGAAGCGGACTCCGCTAAGGAGCCCTACGCAATCATGATTCCACCTCCTAATGTGACAGGCATGCTGCACATGGGGCACGTCTTAGACAATACATTGCAGGACATCTTCGTTCGCCGCGCTCGCTTAGAGGGTAAGGCGGTGCTCTGGCAACCAGGCACCGACCATGCGGGTATTGCTACACAGACGAAGGTCGAGAAGCAGCTACGCGAGGCGACAGGTCAGACGAAATATGACCTCGGGCGTGAAGCCTTCCTCGATAAAGTGTGGGATTTCCGTGAAGAGTCGGGTGGGGTGATACTCAATCAACTTCAAAAGCTGGGTGCATCTTGCGATTGGGATCGCACGAGTTTTACATTGGACGAAGATTACTCGAAAGCAGTCCTAGATGCATTTGTTAAGTTCTACAAGCGCGGTTACATTTATCGTGGCAAGCGCATGGTTAATTGGTGCCCTGCTACCCACACTGCGATCTCCGACGAAGAGGTGAACATGAAGCCGCAGAACGGCTTCTTCTTCAAGATGCGCTACGAGCTGGTCGAGGCCGACGGTGCACGCACGCACTTAGAAATTTCCACCACTCGCCCAGAGACCCTGATGGGCGACAGTGCCGTAGCCGTCCACCCGGAGGATGAACGCTATAAGCATCTAATAGGCAAGACGGCGTGGCGTCCTTTCCCGAGGGCAGAAATCCCCATTATCGGTGACGAATATGTTGACCGCGAGTTCGGCACCGGTTGCCTCAAAGTGACACCTGCGCACGACAAGAACGACTTCGAAATCGGGCAACGCCACAATCTTGAAGTGATCGAAGTGATCGACTCCGAGGGTAAGCTTAACGATCTCGCCGGCGAAGAATTTGATGGAATGGATCGTTTCAAAGCCCGCAAAGTCGCCTCACAAAAGCTAGAGGAAATGGGCCTACTGATCGAGCGAGAGCCCTATGAGAATACCGTTGGATTTTCTGAGCGTGGCGACGTGCCGATTGAGCCGCGCCTCTCCGAGCAGTGGTTCCTTAAATATCCTAAGGTCGAAGAGGCCAAGCGAGCGGTCGAAAATGGCACTATTAAATTTCATCCTGATCGTTGGAAAAAGACTTACCTTCACTGGCTCAACGGAATTCAAGATTGGTGCATTAGTCGCCAGCTCTGGTGGGGGCACCGCATTCCTGTCTGGTATAAAAAAGGAATGGAGCGTACGGAACTCGACTTTGAAAATCCCGATCACGTCCACGTTTCGGTCGAAGGTCCTGCGGATCCGGGAAACTGGGAGCAAGAAGAAGATGTGCTAGACACCTGGGCGTCCTCCTACCTCTGGCCAATGGCCAATCTCGGTTGGCCTAATCCGACAAAAGCTCAGCAGAAGGAGCTCGATTTTTGGTATCCTACTTCCACCTTAGTTACAGGTTTTGATATTATCTTTTTCTGGGTCGCCCGTATGATCATGGCGGGCATCGAACTCTATGGGGAGGATGCCAAAGATCTGACTGACGAACAGATCGCTAAGCGTATCCCTTTCAAAAACATTTTTATTCACGGTCTGATACGTGACGAGAAGGGGCGTAAAATGTCGAAATCCCTTGGTAACTCGCCCGATCCACTTGACTTGATTGAGAAATATGGTGCCGATGGCCTTCGTTTCGGAATCTGCAATATCGCGCCTTCGGGTTCTGATATTCTTTTTTCCGAAGAGCGCATTCAGATCGGACGCAACTTTTGCAACAAACTCTGGAACGCCGCGCGCTTCCGCCAGATGAGTGGGCCCATGGCCGACAACTCGAGCTTCGAGGCCATCATCAGTCGCTTCCATCCGGATCTGTTCGACGATTACGATCACTGGATTTTAGGTCGTCTTCATCAGGTCACTGCCGACCTCGAGAAGTGCTTTGCCAACTTCGAGATTTCGCCGCTCACACATCAAATTTATGCCTTTTTCTGGGGAGACTTCTGCGACTGGTATGTGGAAGCCTCCAAGGGTAAACTGAAGAGTAGCGAAGAGCTACGTGATAACTGCCTCGCCATTCAAGACCTTGTTATTCGCCAGGTATTGCAACTGGCCAACCCTATCATTCCGCACATTACTGAAGAACTTTGGGAGGGTTTGGGCTATGGAGAAGTGATCGCTTATATTCAAAACACCACTCTTACAAAGGCCATGACCCTCAAGGAGCGTGTTCCTGTAGACAACGATTCTATTGGCCGTGTGACTAATCTGCAGGAGTTTATATCGCAAGCCCGGGCGCTCAAAGCTCAATACAACCTAGCTAGCAAGCGTGACGTCGATGTTTTTTATGGGGCCGAAGGTGTCGCAGCCTCTGTCATTGCTGAAAACTCTGGCATGATTCAAACACTCGCAGGTTTGGGTAGTCTTGAGGCCCTAGGCGAGAATATAGCTGATGGTTTACCTGCCATCGTGACACCACTCGGAACCCTTTACCTGGATTTGACTAGTAGCATTGATGTTGAAGCAGAGAAAGCGCGCCTGACTAAAGAACTCGAAAAATTGAACAAGCTCGTCATGGTTGGGGAGAACAAACTAAAGAATCAAAAGTTTGTTGAAAGTGCACCGGAGAATGTTGTCGACGGTGCTCGAAAGCAGCTAGCAGAGACGACCGAAAAGCGCGACGAGACACAGCGTATTTTGGAAAGCCTGTAATCGAGCTAGAGATTGGCCGTCCAATTAGTGCCGAGTCGCTTATAATTATTCAGCTTTTAGCGAAATCAGTATGAAAAAACGCGCTCCGAGAAAG
>CALBPO010000146.1 GCA_937899295.1 uncultured Opitutia bacterium | reverse complement strand
AGTCGTTCATGTTAGTCGCACTTCTGGCTACAGTAGTTATGGGCGCTACGTAGTAATCGAGCACGATCAAGAAACTCCTGCTTATCATACGCTCTACGCACACCTTGCCAGCTTGGCTGATACTATTGTGCGCGGCGCACGGGTCGAGATGGGCACTGTGCTAGGTATCATGGGGCGTTCCGCCACTTATACGATTCCGCGCAGTCGCGCCCACGTCCACTTTGAGATCGGCTTCCGCCTGACAGACGATTTTGAAAAATGGTATATGGATCAAAAATTTGACACTAAGAATCGCCACGGTATCTGGAACGGTATGAACCTAGTGAGTGTTGATCCACTGGCTTTTTATCAAAACATTCGTAGCGGTCAGGTAAGTAATTTACGAGAGCACCTAGGTCGTCTGCCAGTTGCGACACGTATTCGAGTTTTCAGTAATCAAGTGCCTGACTTTGTCCGCAATTATCCTGCTCTAGTGACTGAGTCTTTTGTGGGTAAGACTGTCGTGGCATGGGACATCGCCTTTACACAATACGGGGTGCCAAGGGAGTGGACGCCCCGCTATGCCGAAGATAAGCTCAAGGGCCAAACCGGTGATGTGAAGATAATTGCCTACCATCCTAGTTTACTGGAATCGCAAAGCTGCCATCGTGTCTTGAATCTCAGCGGCTCCAGTCCGAAGATTACATCCGCAACGATTGCCACGATTAAAAAGTTATTTGGTTTCAATTAGCGGATCTACCACAAGCATAAGTAGTCTTTAGCTGACGCTATAGGCGCTCTATAGCTGTTACTTAGTCGCCTTCTTCGCTGCCTTTTTAACTGGACGTGGGGCAAATTCGAAGCCGATCTTACCGCTGTCGAAGTCGAGTGTTAGGTAGGCTTTGAAGGGTCGCTTGGTACGTTTAGAAACGAAGCCGTCGAGTAGGGCGGTTTTGCCCTCGGTGAAGAGTTTCTCCACCTCCTCGGGCTGTAGCTCTTTTTGCAAGATCGTCTTTCCAAGGCGAAAACCTTCAGGTGAGTCGCTTGTCTTCAAGGCGGGAAGATGATAAGCTTTCTCCGTTTCATAGAGTTTTGCTTCGGCGCCGTTTTGCATAATGAAGCTCTTGATGATTTGCTCGTCCTTCAAGTCTTCGGCTAGAGTGGGCTCATCACCATCAAAGACAAATTCGGTCTTCCATTTGCCTATTTTTCCAGTTTTGGAAACTGATTGAGCAAGCTTGAGTGCTGCGCTGAAAGGTTTGTTGAAGCGAGAGACGAAGCCATCAACTTCAGGGAGTTGCTTTGTGGTGATCAGTTCTTTTGCTTCGTCGTCGCTGAGCCGGCGACCAGCGATGTGCTTCGATACGCGGAAGTCACACGCTTCCTCGCGGCATTCGTAGGTGGCGTCGGTTTGTTTGAGTCGCGCTGCGCCGCAGGCGGGACATGGACACTCTAGGTCAGGGAAGACGCGGTTGACGAGCATTTGCATGTGTGAGCGTGCTTTCTCGACCACGTCTTCGGTGAATTGGTTGATCCCTTGCATGAAGACCTCGCGGCAGATCTCGCCCTTTTCCATCTTGTTGAGCTGGGCCTCCCAGTCGCCCGTCATGGAGGGTGAACTGAGGGCTTTGATGTCCATCTCTTCGCAGAGTTCGATTAGGCGCAGGCCTTTGCCGGAGACATTTAGGTCACGACCTTCGCGAGCGATGTATTTCTGGCGGAGGAGGCCTTCAATTGTGGCTGCTCGAGTGGCGGGCGTACCGAGACCGCGCTCGGACATGGCTTCGCGCAGTTCATCATCGTCGATTAGTTTACCCGCACCTTCCATGGCGGCTAGGAGTGTAGACTCAGTGTAGCGGGCAGGTGGCTTGGTCGACTTATCCTCGACGCGAATCGGGGCGGGTAGCTCTTGATCTTCGGCGATTTCTCGCATAACTGGCAAATCGGGTATACGTGCGGTTTCACCCTCATCGACGCCTACCAGCTCGTCCTTGCCTGCGGCGACACCAGCTACTCGTCCATAGACGGCCAACCACCCGGGGCTCGTCAATGTCTTACCATTGGTCAAGAAGGTATCTTTTTCCGCTCCATGAGTGATTGTCGTGAGACGCTTAGTGACTTCGAACTCAGCGTGTGGAAAGAAAACCGAGATGAAGCGTTTGACCACCATGTCGTAGAGTTTGGACTCTTGCTCGTTGAGCTTCACCACACGGCCAGTCGGGATGATGGCAAAGTGATCGGAGACTTTGGCGTTATTAAAGATGCGCTTATTGAACTTTACGCGGTCTTCTTCGATTGCGTTGGCTGCCCAATTCGCAATTGGGTGGTCTGAGTTGGCGAGATCGCGCATGGTCTCGTGGACTTTGCTCATGTAGTCCTCGGGCAAATAGCGGGAATCTGTCCTCGGGTAGGTGAGCATCTTGTGACGCTCATAAAGTGCTTGAGCGAGGCCGAGGGTGTTTTTTGCGGTAAAGGGGGCCTCGCGCTGGAGCGTGGTGAGATCGTAAAG
>CALBPO010000145.1 GCA_937899295.1 uncultured Opitutia bacterium | reverse complement strand
CGCGCGGTGTCGAGCTTACCCTGCATGATCTCACGCAGTGAATCAGTTGCACAGATCACATTATAGGCATCGATTAGGAGGTAGCGCATTTTTATAAGTCAAATCACAGAGAATAGGATCTAAACATACAGGGTTCATATGTCAACGCACTCAAACTGATGAATACGTATCCCCGACCTCTGTAAAATGCCTTTAGAATAATCGGTAGCGACAAGGGAGAGAGACCGATCATTCCGTCGTTATAGCCATTTACGTGCAGCCATAAAATACCCAAAAAATTGCCGCGCAGTTTCAATTCTTTGCAGCACATAGGAGAGGCCTATCGCTTTACTGCCGATCAGCGATTTTAGCCTCTAGCTCCAGGCGATCAGCTTTCATTTCTTCCGCCTTATTTCTTAGTGTGCGACGTTCAGTCTTACTCAAAGAAGCAGCATATTTGATCTCCATATCACGAAGATCGGCATCGATTCGAGCAATCGCTACCCTTAGCTGCTGAACGTAATTATCTTCAACCACCAGTGGCTTCGGGGGCATATTGCTAAAATCAGTTTCAGCCATAACAGGATACTGTTCAACCAGCTCCCGAGTCGTCTCGTCGAGCTGATCGATACTAAATTGAAAAGTTTCGCTATCAGAGATTCGCTCGAAATGAATCTCCGTCACCGTCCTAGATTTGAGGCGCACTTCCAAGGAACTGCCATCCTTACGAACAATGGTCATATCATCTGGCAGGCTGAGAGCCGTGCCTTCTTGCTCAGCGACATCGTCGTTTTCAACCTGACTACGTTCATAGAGTACGTAGCTCAGATACATTGTCAGCCCCATGAAGATCATGGCATAGAGGAAATTCTTCAACACTCTGATAGCATAGTTAAATCCACCTATATGCACAGAAAAAACGTAGCTTTTTTTACTATAGTATAGTCAATTGTAGGGCTCGCGCTTGGCGTTTCGGCAGGATCAAGACCATGAGCATCTCCAATGACGTGATGCCTTCACTAGTTACGGTCATATGCAGTTTGTGGGTCAGCGCGCTCGAACTGGTGAATATCCATCCCTGACCTCTGCAAAATACCTATCGAATAATCGGTAACGCAGCTGGAAAGAGACCGATCACAACGGTAGCGACAACAAGAGCACCGAGTAAAATCCGGTCTCCTAGTGTCGCGTCGCTAGGAGCGTCGTCCAACACTTCGGTTGAAGGTGCAGAAAAGTAGCATTCGCGGATCCAGCCAAAGTAATAGTAGATCGAAATGACCACACCAAGCACCGAGATGCCCAAGAGTCCGTAGAGGCCAGCCTGGAAGGCGGCGACAAAAAGAAAGAGTTTACCAATGAATCCACCAAGTGGCGGGATACCCGCCAGGGAACCGAGACCACAGACCAAGACGCCACCAAGGAAAGGACGCTTACGGGCGAAGTTTTCGTAGTGATCTAGTTCTTGGTTGGAATCGTCGGCATTCGCAGCGAGCGACATTACTCCGAAGACGGCGAATGAGGCCAATAAATAGGTAACGAGGTAAAAGATCACCGCGTAAAC
>CALBPO010000144.1 GCA_937899295.1 uncultured Opitutia bacterium | reverse complement strand
AGAGAAGAGTGGTCGAGCAGACCCGTTGCCCCCAAGTATTTAGAGAATAATAATCTCACCGAAGCTCAATTCAGAGATGCTGCTGTAAGAGGTATTGTTGCAAAAAAAGAAATGGAGGAGTTTGATCAACCAGTATCCCAAAGCATCAATATGCTCTATGGTCATATTTCTAATGTGCAGGTTAAGCACCATAAAGATAAACCCCTGCAACCTCCACATGACTATCAATATGAGGATGGTACACCCGGTGATATTGTCACCCCCGATACTATGTTCGGTCCAGACATTCCAATTCTTGAAGACCCCACGGATCGTAAAAATGCCTACGCAAAGTGGCTTACATCCAAAGAAAATCCGCGTTTCACCCGGGTCATTGTCAACCGGTTGTGGAAGCGTGCATTTGGGCATGGCCTTTTTGAACCGGTAGATAATTTGACTGACCGTACCGAAATCAGCCAACCTGAACTGCTTAGCTTTCTCGAAGGTCTAATGCAGGATCTTGACTACGATATTCGTGCTTTCCAAACTGTCCTTCTCCACACGGACCTTTTTAGACGGGAAATGCACCTGGAAGATCATTCGGCAGGCATGAAATTTCATTTTGCAGGTCCCCTCCTCAAACGGATGAGCGCCGAGCAAATTTGGGATTCTATTAGCACCCTAATATTACCCGGTATTGATACCCATACCCCCAACAAAAAACGGACACTCGATCGGATAGCCCGGACTCGTGATATTTATAAAAGCCTGGAAGGTCGACCCATCGAGGAAGTTATGCCTAAGATTAAAAAAGCAGGGGATCTCCGACGCCAAATGCGTGGTGAACAAGTAAATTACGAGAAACAGATCTCTGATGCGTATGCTTCCGGTGATAATACACTTGCCGGTAAACTCACGAAGGAACTTAAGGAAAAAGTTCGAGAGATGGAAAAAAAGAATCGCGATCTGGTCTTTGTTGATCTGAAAGAAAAATACCCTGACTCTCCGGTTATGATGGGAGGTGCGATGATGGGAGGTGCGATGGCTTCTACAACAGCAGAGACAAATGAAAGGATTTCGAAGGCTAGACCTCGAAAAGCACCAGAAAGCCTCGATCCAAAGGAACGTAAATTGTGGGAGGATAAAGAGCGAATATCTCTGAGACATTTTCGTGATGTCGTTAGGCATATGGCACGGGCAGTCGAACTTGATTCACCAGCCAAACGAGGTCATTTCCTACGCGATTTTGGCCAGTCGGATCGGGAAGTGATCGAGAATTCATCTTCACATGCATCTGTACCACAAGCTCTTTATTTACTCAACAGTCCCTTGAATATTGCTATTCATAATTCAAATTCAATTCTGGGGGGACAATTAGCTTCTCTGCAAAAACCTGAAGACAAAATAGATCTTGTGTACCGATCCATGCTCACAAGGAAGCCGTCTCAGACAGAAATCGAAAGGATTCTTACCAATTATCAAACCTACGGGGAGGAAACCATCGAAGACTTGGTCTGGGCTCTCCTTAATTCACGCCAGTTTATTTTCATCCAATGATAAAGACAGATTATAATCGCCGCCGCTTTCTCGAACTCGCTGCTGGAAGCTTCCTTGGAGTTTCTGCAAGCAATAGCTTTGGGGCCGCTGGTGGGAAAAGTTCTTTTCCACTGCCCACGGATCCTGCCA
The DNA here is from genome assembly GCA_937899295.1 of uncultured Opitutia bacterium. Lineage (GTDB taxonomy): Bacteria > Verrucomicrobiota > Verrucomicrobiia > Opitutales > Coraliomargaritaceae > Thalassobacterium. The sequence continues at coordinate 4,313 of CALBPO010000144.1, read as the reverse complement.
AGCAACTCATTTACCTCTACATGGAAGGAGGCATGAGTCACATCGATACCTTTGATTACAAACCATCTATGTATGGTATGGATGGAAAGACGGTACAGGTAAAAACTTTTGGCCGTGGAGGTAAGAAAAACGAAGGACGTATTGTTGAGCCGCGCTGGAAGTTCAAGCCCTACGGTGAATGTGGCAAGTATGTCTCCGATCTGTTTCCGAACGTCGGACACTGCGTCGATGATATTGCATTTCTGCACTCGATGCAGGCGGATTCTCCGATTCACGGCTCCGCCATGCTGATGATGAACTCTGGTTCCCTGGTTAGCGGTAAGCCAACGCTTGGCAGCTGGATCAACTATGGGCTCGGTACGGTTAATCAAAATCTGCCCGGGTACGTGGTGATGCTCGACAAAACTGGAGGACCCATTTCAGGTGCGAAGAACTGGACCTCTGGTTACATGCCGGCCAGTTACCAGGGGACAGTCTTTCGTTCCAAAGGGGAGCCCATCCTAGATCTAAGGCATACGGACCAGATGAGTGACGGTGAGCAAGCGCGCATCATTCAATCTTTAAACCACCTCAATGAAGGGCACATGGAAAGTCGGGTGGATAACTCGAACCTAGCTGCACGCATTGCCAGTTACGAGTTAGCATATAAAATGCAGTCAACCGCGCCAGAAGCGATTGATACTGACCGTGAAAGCGAAGAAACCAAAGCGCTTTACGGAATGGACGAAGCACACACCGAGGATTTTGGTCGCAAGTGCATGTTGGCGCGTCGATTGGTCGAGCGAGGCGTGCGCTTTATTCAAATTTATTCTGGTGGCTCACACGGCGACAACAATTGGGATGCGCACGGAGACTTGGAATTGAACCATAACAAGCATGCGCGTAATACCGACAAGCCGATCGCGGGACTCTTAAAAGACCTGAAGCGCCGCGGATTACTGGACGAGACGATTGTCGTCTGGGGGGGTGAGTTTGGCCGTCAGCCGACTGCTGAATATGCTTCAGGTAGTGGGCGCGACCACAATTCCAACGGCTTTACCATGTGGATGGCAGGGGGTGGCATCAAGGGAGGTGTCAGCGTCGGACAAACCGATGACTTGGGTTCGGCTGCGGTTGAGCGTCCACTCGGCGTCAAGAACCTCCATGCTACAATTCTGCAACAAATGGGCATGGATCCGAACTATCTTTCCTATTTTCATTCAGGCTTGGATGAAAAGTTGGTTGGCGTGGAGGGCGCTGAACCCATTCACGAAATCATCGCTTAAGCACATAAGGCTATTATGAAAGATCGGATTGTATTGGTCACAGGAGCAACTCGCGGATTGGGTTTGGCTATCGCGGAAAACTTCACCCGAGGGGGTGCAAAAGTCGCACTGAATTATGCCCATGACGATGCCGCTGCTACGAGTGCGAAGGAGCGGCTCAGTGCGCTAGGCACAGTTGAATTATTTAAGGCCGACGCGCTCTCAGCTGATGGAGTCGAATCATTAGTGGCGAGTGTCAGAGACAAGTGGGGTGAAATTGACACGGTCGTGCTCAATGCGACTCCGATCCAACATGAAAAAACGATTGATGCCTACACGGATGCAGATTTTGAATCTATGTATCGAGCTTTTGTAATGAGCCCGCATTATTTGACTCGAGCAGTGGTGCCACAGATGAAAGTGCGCCAGTTTGGTCGCATCATTCACGTGACCAGCGAGGTTTTTCACTGTGGGAGTAGCCCTTTTTCTGCTTATGTCGCTGCGAAGGGTGGGCAAATTGGGTATGTCCGCAGTACCGCGATGGAACTGGCGCCCCACGGGATCACAGTTAACTCAGTGGCTCCGGGTTGGATTCCAGTGGAACGCCATGCCGCTGTCGCTGAGTCAGCTAAAAATAGTTATCTAGAAAATGTGCCGGTAGGCCGCTGGGGCACCCGAGAAGAAGTGGCTGAGGCAGTGCGCTTTTTCGCAGAAGAACATTCCGGGTTTTTAACTGGGCAGACGCTTGCGGTCAATGGGGGCCGGACCTTGTTATAGTGCTACCTTTTCCTATGAGAAGCAGATGAGCGAGTGCGTAAAAGAGCCTTGTTAATGGCTTAGGCTCTGCATTGAGTGTTTTATTCGGGCCTTAGTCCCAGATCGATTTCAATTCGTGCACTTCTAGTTGGGTTAGTTTCGCAGTCCCACCTCTAGCTTCTAGCTTAATTTCAGAAATCTTTTGTTTGTAGTCTCGTGGGAGGGAGACGTAGACACGCCCATCGTTGCCTGCGATTTCATAGAGACAGACATCGACTAAGACTCTAATTTTGACCTTACCGTCGATCAGCTTAAGCGGGATTTCCCGATGCTCGATCATTTGCTCTTTGGTTTTGTAGCGAATGTGGGTGCCGGGAATATTTAGGATGACCTGCTCGGCATCGCCTGGTTCGAATTCTAGCGTAAGATCAAATGTATTGCTGTTGAGGGGTAGGATAGCGGGGGTGCTATCGGTAAATTCCACATTTTCTAGGTGATGGCTTCTTACTCGCAGTTCTTTGATCTCTTCGATTGGATTCGCCCGCATGCGAATGCCCTCAGCTTCTTTATGAAGGGTGAGTTCGTGCGGGAAGCTATGGTGGCCTGCATACGGCGCTGCGGGGGCAGCTTGCGAGGTGTTCCAGCCGACTTGAATTTTGCGGCCGCCGGGTGCGTTGTCGAAAGTCTGCGAGGCGTAGTAAGTGCCGTAGTGGAGTCGATACTTGCCTTCATGTTCGGGGGTGAAGGTTTTACCGTCGAAGTCGCCCACCGCATATTTGGCGTCGCCCGAATAGATCACCCAGCGTGTGTTGGTTTCGTCGCCGTCCACGGGTAGTTCAAAGGGCTCCATGCATTCGAAGTAACCGAACAGGTCACTCTGGTGCTCCCAGTGTTTCATGTCCACGGAGGTGTAGAATCGGCCGCTTTGATTTTCCTTACCATTGGTAAAGTCGTAAACAAGCATCACCCAGTGACCGCCAAATTTTGCGGCTGTCTCGTTGAGCGGCGTGTCCGTAGCATCGTATGCATACCAAATAACTTTTGGGTCACGTCCGACATGGAACGGCTTTCCTGAGGTGCCGTGTTTATCGAAGGTAATGATCGGATTGTTTTCGTAGCGCTGGAAACTCTTGCCGCCATCGTTGCTGTAGGCGATGCATTCGCCAACGCTGGTATTGGTGAAGAACAGCACGATGGCATTCTCGCCAAAGCCTGCAGTGTTCTGCTTGTCGACGGTGCCACAACCGGAGAACATGTAATGGTCGCCGTTGGTGTAGGGGAAGAGGGCGCCTTTATGTTGTATCCAGTGAAGCAGGTCGGTGCTCGTGGCGTATCCCCAGGTTTGATTGCCCATTGTTTTTTTCATTGGGTTGTGTTGCCAGAAATAGTGCCAGATACCCTCATGGTAGACCATGCCGTTGGGGTCGTTGTTGAATCCGGTTTTTTGTGTGAAGTGGAACTTGGGACGGAAGGCTTCTTTGTGGAAGTGCTCTTCTCCTGGGATAGAGTTTGATTGCTGAATCAGGTCAAAGCCTGCTTCGGTTGAGCGCCAAGAGCGCACTGTGACTTCTTTGCCTTCAAAGTCTTCGAGGCTGAGCGAGGCATACCAGTTTACTTCTTGCTCGTTTTGAGCGAGCCTTGCCCAGTAATGACGAACTGTCTTGCCGTCGAATAATAGCTGCACGGGGCTACCTTTGACTTCCAGCCAGTCTTTGCGGTCGCGGTAGCCGCGTTCGACCGTTTCGGGCAGATTATGAATTGGGAAAACCAGGTGTTCTTTGCTTACGGTGAACGTGCGTTCGTGCTGATCCCAAGCTAAGAACTTAGGCCCTGTGTCTGTTAGTTGAAAGTCATCCGCAATAATGTGCCCCCAAGATGCTTCGACTTCGTCGACGATCCGAATTTGCGCCATTTGCCCACGCCATTGCCTAAGGTCGAAGTAATTGGACTTCAAGATCCAGTTCTCAATGCCGCTACAGTCCTTGACCGGCTCGCCTTCAATGAGTAGTTCGATTCGAGTGCCTTTTTCAACTCCGCCAGCAATACGAAAGGTGAGGTAGTCGCGGGTGATGATAAATGCAGTGGAAGTAAGGCTGCCGATATGGTAATCCCCATGCACGCTCGAATTTGCGCAATAGTCACCCTGCATGCTTCCATGGAGTCGTTGGTCTTTTTTATCTCCTGAGCGCTGGAATGGATTACGGGCAAAGGCGGTTCCATCGACTATCCAGTTGGTCAAGTCGCCCGATTCGAAGTCGCTGTTGATGAAGGGAAGTTTGCTTTCGGCCACTACGCTGCAGCAAGCTGCTACCG
>CALBPO010000143.1 GCA_937899295.1 uncultured Opitutia bacterium | reverse complement strand
TTCTCGGCGTTCATAAATAACAGCCACTTCATAACGGACACCAAGTCTAAGAAACTTACGACTTCGACGGCGCAAATGCAGTGTAAAGCAGCACCAGAACATTGACCCCAGGAATCAACATAAGCAGTGTCCAATAAGCGGGCTTGCCTATGTCACGCAAGCGCTTGAGCATCTGCATGAGGCACATTAGTAAGCAAATTAGGCCAACAATAATGCCAATAAACGGTCCCAGCGGGCTGTAACTACCGTGGTGCCAGTGATCAAAATAACTGATTGCTTGAATCGTCACAAATGTGGACAAAGCTATAAGCAAAACGAGGCGGACGATGTAAACAAAGCGGCCAATGCAGCCTTCGGAACTGATAAATGTATCTTTCATGATAAGTTGCTCAGGATGTTTACAATTGAATCGAAGATCGCAATAAAAACCTGTAATCCCATTTGAACAAAATGCCTATGACGCCTTCAGTATTTTCTCTGCGATCTAGCCAGAGTTTTACACTTGGGGTAAGAAACCCACGCTCAAGGATAGGCCTTGCTACCCTTGCTCTTTATTGGGATCACGAGCAAGCTCGGTAATCTAATCCCGACCTTTGATTTTCTCGATTGCCCAGCTTGCGTGCTCGGCAACCATTTCATCCCCCCCAGACGAAACAAGTTCAAGAGCAGGTAAATCCGCTACTGTGCCAACGTTACCAAGAACCACGCATAGATTTCGTTGAAAACGCCGTAACTTAAGACGACGCATGGGTGAGCCTTGCAGTCGCTCGGTAAAACTCGCCTCATCCCATGCCAACATTTCAACCAGCGTTGGCAGCTCGCGTGGTTTGAACTTAGCCTCCTCGGTCGGTACCGCCCACTTATTCCAAGGGCAAACGTCGAGACACTCGTCGCAGCCGTAGAGTCGGTCACCGATTGCCTCGCGATACTGGACTGGGATTGCGCCGTCGTGCTCGATTGTCAGGTAGGAGATACACTTTGAGGCATCGAGTTGATAGGGCGCAGTGATCGCTTGTGTCGGGCATACGTCGATACAGCGAGTGCACGACCCGCAGCGGTCTTTTTCTTGTTTATCCGTAGGCAATTCCAAGGTCGTTACGATATTAGCGAGAAAGCTCCAGGTGCCTCGCTTGGGCTCGACCAAGATTGTGCTTTTGCCCTGCCAGCCGACACCCGCAGCCTCTGCGATTGGTTTTTCTAGAAGTGGCCCCGTATCTACATAGGGACGTTGATCGCCACCGTAATCGTCCCGCAAGATACGGCAGAGCCGCTTGATCCGGCGTAGCATAAAATTATGATAATCGTCGCCTAGTGCATACTTTGCGATGCGGTACTTACGTTCGGGATCGGCTTGATAATAATTAAGCGCGAGTACGATAATCGACTTCGCTTCGCGCTCAGGAATGAGGTTTTCGGGATGCAAGCGCCTATTATTGCTACGCTCCATCCATGCCATCGTGCCATGCTTTCCAGCTGCGATCCATTGTTCGTAATAATCCCGCCTCAGCTTAACCGGCACCGCAGTCACACCCAGCGAATGAAACCCGAGGGCTTTGGCTTCTTCTGTAATGCGTTGCTTGATTTCTTCACTCATTAATACGTCAAAATAATAATATCTGTATACGAGTCGAAGAGAATCAACGAAAACCAGCCGTTTGCAGGTGACAGCAGAGCAAAAGCACCTATGAATCCTAACTATGAATAGAAACGCACCACCCCCAATGCCGCGAAACCCCTTAGATGATGTTGATTGGGACGCCGTCAAACGCTACAGGAAGCTAGTCTTCATAGTCCCACTTTTTATACTTATAGCCGTCGGCGCGCTGACCAGCTACTACATAGTCCAACCCGAAGAAGAAGCAGTGATCAAACGCTTCGGCTTAGTTGTCGCTCAAAAAGAACCTGGGCTACACTTCAAACTACCCTTCGGTATCGACACAGCGCAAATGGTGCCGACCGCTCGAGTACTCAAACAGGAGTTTGGCTTTCGCACTCAAGGCATCGATGGGCGTACGAGCTACCGAAAAGACAGCATGCACCGCGATGAATCGCTCATGCTAACAGGCGACCTCAAGGTCATCGACGTTGAATGGGTTGTTCAGTACCGCGTCAGTAATCCAGATAAATTCCTCCACCAAGTCCGCGACCCCGAACAGCCCCTCCGTGATGTCTCTGAGTCCGTCATGCGTCGCATCGTCGGCAACAGCCTCGGCAGCGATGTCCTCACCGAAAAGCGGGTGCAGGTCGCCAACCTCTCTCGCGCAGAATTGCAAAAGGCTATGGAATATTTCGATCTCGGCATTCAGATTAGCACGATCGAGTTGCAAGACGTCACCCCGCCCGAGCCAGTCAAGCCAGCTTTCAATGAAGTCAATCAAGCAGAGCAAGAGCGCGAACGCTTCATTAACGAAGCCGAAAAACGCCGTAACCAAGTCATCCCTCGAGCCGAAGGCGAAGCCCGCCAAGTGATCGCCGAAGCACAAGGCTACGCAGCTAAGCGAGTCAACGCCGCGAAAGGTGAGGCCGACCGATTCACTGCTGTTTACGAAGCCTACCTCGATGCGCCCGACGTCACCCGCCAGCGTATGTATCTAGAAATGATCGACAAAGTGCTCCCGCAGGCAGGCCGTATTTTTATAATGGATGAAAATCAAACCGCTCCACTCCCCCTCCTTAACTTAGGCGACTCCTCCGTCACAGTTCCAGCCACTCGCTAGTCATGAATAAAAACCCAATATTTTCTACCTTCTTACTCCTTTTACTGATCATCGTCGGCGTCGTGCTTCGCGCCTCCATCTACACGCTCGATCAAGCAGAGCAGGCTGTCATCGTCCAACTGGGTGCCCCCGTCGGAGATCCTGTCACGAAGCCTGGCCTGCACTTTAAACTGCCCTTCATTCAAGAAGTCCGCCGCTTTGATAAACGCGTCATCTCTTGGGACGGCGATCCCAATCAAATCCCAACGCGTGGCGAGCAGTTCATCTCTGTCGATACCACCGCTCGCTGGCGTATCTCCGATCCGCTTATATTTATGCAACGCGTCCAAAACGAGCGCGGTGCAACGATGCGCCTAAACGACATCCTTGACTCCGTCGTGCGGGATAAAATATCGGCCACTGACCTCGTCGAAATTGTCCGCTCCAAAGACTGGAAAATCAGCGAAGCCGACCTAGCCCGCGTCCAGCTCAGTGGCGAAGACGACGAAGAGATTCTCCTGCAAGAAGTCAAAACTGGCCGCCAAGAATTGGTTAAATCTATCTACACTCAGGCCGCGAGTCAGATGCCCGAAATGGGGATCGAGCTAATTGATATCCGGATAAAACGTATCGACTACGTCGAAGCCGTTGAACAGCGCGTCTTCGACCGTATGATCGCTGAGCGTCAACGTATAGCCGAGCAGTTTCGCTCAGAGGGTGAAGGCCGCGCCGCCGAGATTGATGGTGATACCCGGCGCGAACTCTCTGAGATTCAGTCTGAGGCCAACCGCCAAGCCGAGATCATTCGCGGCCAAGCCGATGCCGAAGCATCCAGCATTTACAGTCAGGCCTTCGGTGCTGCCCCAGAATTTTATGCCTTTTTAAGGACACTCGAGAGTTACCCTAAAACGGTGCAAGACACCTCCACTCTGGTCTGAGGCACCGACTCGGAAGACTTCCGCTACCTACGAGATGTCAGCGTGCAGAAGGCATTGGATCAATGACGTCGATCCAGCGCATTGAATACAAGAAAGTGGATTGATTAGGAGATACCGCGTTCACTGCCTTGGACGAAGGTAAGGAATTTTTTGACAATTTCGTTATCAGCGTCCATCTCGACGCTAAGTCTCTCGGTAGCTTGTCGGCGGTTAAGGCCTTCTTTGTAAAACATCTTGAAGACGCGGCGTGCTAAATTGACATCTTCTGGAGAGAAGCCGGCACGTTCAAGGCCGATTTTGTTGGTGGTACGCACCATGGCGGGATTGCCATCAGCGATCATGAAGGGGGGCACATCTTGCACGACTTTAGACGCTGCGCCGACCATGGCATGGTCGCCAACGCGGCAAAACTGATGGAGACCTGCGCCCCAAGCTATATTGACGTAGTCACCAATTTCGACGTGACCGCCGAGGGCGGCATGACTGCTCATCACTAGGTGATTACCGACGATACACTCGTGAGCGATATGGCTATAGGCTAAGATGAGATTGTTATCCCCGACGATGGTCTCAGTGCCCTCTGTAGTGGCGCAGTGCACGGTGGTAAATTCGCGGAAGACGTTGCCACTGCCAACGCGGAGCCCTGGACTGCCGCCTTGGAACTTAAGGTCGTGCGTCTTACCCCCGACATAGGCATAGGGGTGAACTTCATTATCGTTGCCCATGGTAGTGACGCCGTCGACGGTGGCGTGGTGCATGACCTCGGTGCCTTTTCTGATTTTGACGCGTGCACCGATGTAGGCGTAAGCGCCTACGGTGACACCAGCTTCTAGCTCAGCCCCGGGCTCAATGATAGCGGTCGGATGGATCTCCGTGGACATAAGG
>CALBPO010000142.1 GCA_937899295.1 uncultured Opitutia bacterium | reverse complement strand
CGATGCTTATCACATCAACTCGCCCGACCCCGAGGGTAAAGCCCTCGGCGCAGCCATGTTAAATGTGGTCAATGAAGCTGGTATCACGCCAGAGGAAGTCAGTTACATCAACGCTCACGGCACAGCGACTCCTTACAACGATAAATTTGAAACCAGCGCGATCAAGAAGGCCTACGGTGAACACGCTTATAAAGTAGCGATCTCTTCTACCAAGGGTATGACAGGTCACCTACTCGGTGCTGCCGGTGGTATCGAATCGGCAGTCTGTGCGCTTTCCATTCGGGATGGTAAAATTCCACCCACAATCAATTACAACGAGCCTGATCCCGATTGTGATCTAGACTATGTGCCCAATGAAATGCGCGAGGCCGAAGTCAATGTGGCAATTTGTAACAATCTCGGTTTCGGCGGGCACAACGCGACTCTACTTTACAAAAAGTTAGTTTAGCGCTTCCTTCGCATTATTATAGAAAAAGCCTGATAGATTTTCGTCTGGTTTTTTAGTGGCAGTAATGAGTACGGAGCTTTTGTGGAAGATAGGTGAACTCCCCTAGTGGCAAATCTTGCCGGCTTGCAACTTACTTAGACTTAGTCAGCTTTACTTTCTCCTATGACTGAAGATTCCACTATACCTAAGCCGCGACTCGCTGTAATTGACTACGGTATGGGAAATTTGCGCAGTGTTGTGCGTGCTTGGGAGCACATTGGCGCGGATGCTTTTCTCGTTTCGGATCCCAGCCAGATTGCCAACGTCGATGCCCTAATTTTTCCTGGGCAGGGCGCGATCGTCGATACCATGCGTCTGCTCCAATCGACTGGTTTTGACAACATGATCCGTGACTGGATCGCTGCGGATAAACCGTTTTTTGGTATTTGCCTGGGTTTGCAAGCACTCTTCGAGTATTCGGAGGAGGGCGATATTGATACACTCGCCATCTTCAAAGGCTCGGTCAAACGATTCCGCTTTGATTTCAGCGATCCTTCGCTCAAGATTCCCCACATGGGCTGGAATTCAGTTACTTTCGACTCCGGTGCGCCAATGACCGATGGCCTCACTTCTGGCCAAGATCAGTTCTACTTCGTACATAGCTATCACATCGTGCCACAAGATCCCTCATTAGCACTCTTTCACACTAACTACGGAGGACAGTTTGTTTCCGGTATCCGCTCTGGTAATTGTTATGCTACCCAATTTCACCCCGAAAAAAGTCAGGCAAAAGGATTGCATCTATACCGAAATTTTTTGAGATCGCTCTAGCCTTGCAGGCGCAAACCTAAGAGCTCAACGACCACTATCATGGAAAACACAACAGGCACTATCCGACTAGGAAGCGAAAATTTCGAGTTCCCTATCATTGAGGGAACGGAGGGCGAGAAGGCTCTAGACACTCGGACTTTACGCGCCAAGAGCGGCTGCATCACCTTTGACGACGGCTCCGGTAGTACTGGCCTCTGTCTCCG
>CALBPO010000141.1 GCA_937899295.1 uncultured Opitutia bacterium | reverse complement strand
CCTTTTAAAATAATAAGATAGGGGCCTGTGAAATATCCTTGGGCTTTACGCTAACCCGCCACCGTGCATCTTACATATAAGCACAGTCGTGTAACTTCATTTTTGGTTTCTACTCTCTGGATCAGTGAACCGCTATCTCCTCAAGCACTTGTCGTTTGGAATTTTGCAGCGCGTGGTTGAAGATTCTATCAAGTAGAATCTTAGCTTCGTCGGAGCGGCCGAGCTTGCCAAGCGCACGGGCGCGGTGGAGGTCTAGGATTTCGACTTGGAGAGTGGTAGTGGCTTGCTCGCTCATTTGCTTCCAGTGGATTAGGGCGTTTTTCCAGTCAGGGCTGTTGAGGTCGTAGTAGGCCTCGCCGAGTCGCATTTGATAGTCAAAGTTGTTGGGCGCTAGCTTGGCGGCTTTAAGGACGGCTTTCAGCATCTCTCGCTCTATGGCATCTTGAGTGAAGACGCCGCTTTTTATGAATTCATCTTTGAAATTGTAGATCAGTTGACCCAGCGCGAAGTGATAGACTGCGGTCTCTGGCTCCAGTTCGACGGCCTGCAGATAAAAGGTGAGGGCGGCTTTGCCTTTGCCCTCTTCCGCAAGGTGGTTACCAATCTGTTGCTTGACCACGGCGATCTCGGGGTCTAGCTCATCGGCTTTTAAAAACGCGAGGAAGGCTTGCTCGTTTTCCTGCACTCGACGCAGTAGTTTGCCGTAAAGGATGTAGGCACTAACATCGTCGGGCTGATCAAGAAGGTAGGTGCGATAGGATTGAACAAGTTCGTTAATTCTACGGTCGAGGTCATCTTCGCTGTAGAACTCGGGGTTTTCGGCGATCTTTTGGTAGATTTGGGTCTCTTTTTCTGCGATATTGAGTAAGCGCTTACTGGCTAAGTCTGAGCCGTATGCCATTCCAAGAGAGCAGAGGGACAGTAGGCAGAGAGCAAAAGTGTTTTGGTAGCGTGGCATTTATATATTGAGTTATGTAGCTTCAAGATGAACTCGCCAACAAGAAAGCGTTCTGTCCAGGGAGGTTGGAGTCACGCATTCTATGCTGAAATTTTTCTTTGCCTTCATTCGCCGTTCCTAAATATTGGTGAAACGATGCCTAGTGCCACGGTCGAAGATTATATTAAGCATATTTACCTTGTGTCCGAAAAGCGGTCTTCGGGAGATGTGGCAATGGGGCAGGTGGCTGAAGCGCTTGGGGTAGTGCCAGGTACGGCGACGACGATGGTCAAGGCACTCTCGGATGCGGGCTTGGTTGAATACGCGCCACGTGTCGGAGTGAAATTGACCGAACCAGGTCGCAAGCTAGCGCTGCATGTCTTGCGTCGCCACCGATTAATTGAGCAATTTCTAGTCGAGGTATTGGGCTTTGATTGGTCGGAAGTACACGAAGAGGCAGAACAGATGGAGCATGTCGTCTCGGATCTTTTACTGGAGCGTATCGATCGCTATCTTGGGCATCCGACGGAGGATCCGCATGGCGACCCGATCCCCTCAGCGGCGGGTGAACTAATACATGGGCAGGTGGAGACATTGATGGAGTGTCCGCTTCAAACGGATGTCACTGTTGCGCGGATTAGCGACCAAGATACGGAATTCCTTAATTATATAACAGAGTCAGGTCTGAACCCAGGGGTGACTCTGTGCGTGAAGGCGCGTAGTGAGCGTGCAGAGTCTGTAGAGCTTGAATTAATCGGCCGCGGACATTCGTTGACCTTAGGCAAAGGAGCGGCGGTGAAGATTCAAGTAAGGTCACAGTCTGCTATTTAGCCTATTCATAAAAGACGAGAAGAAAATAAGCCATAGAATTTTGTTTAAAGTATTAACTAACACTAACTTATATAGATTATGACAGAAGGAGAAATCTCACAAAAAGTTTCCTTAGTGAACCAAGCAACTGAAGCTACCGTCGTCGAAAAGATGATCGAAGCTCTTTCGCTTTACGGGATGAAAATTATTGCTGCAGTCTTTATCATCGTGGTTGGTCTATGGATCTCCAAGATAATCAAGGGCTACTTTTTAAAGACTCTCCAGAAGAAGAAAGTCGACCCCACATTGGTCGGTTTCTTTGCCAGCATGCTTCATGGTGGCTTAGTCATATTTGTTTTCATCTCTGCGATCAGTAAGCTCGGTGTGCAAACTGCATCCTTCGTTGCTGTGATTGGTGCTGCTGGTTTAGCGGTCGGTCTCGCACTGCAAGGTTCACCCTCGAATTTTGCAGCGGGTACCTCGCTCATTCTCTTCAAA
>CALBPO010000140.1 GCA_937899295.1 uncultured Opitutia bacterium | reverse complement strand
GAGCGTAGCAACGCGCCACTGGCGAGGCCATCGCATACCATCAAATACGTGTGCGACACCCAGGCATCAGCACGCCGAAATCGATTCGCTATGGCTGGGAAAATTTTCCAAACCTCAACCTCTTCGGCTCAGGCAACATGCCCGCTTTTCCATTTCGAACAGATCAATACTCCCCCTTTGCTAACTAAAGTTTAATGGTGAATTGGCCCAATTTTAAGCGATTCTACATACAAAGATAAGATCGACCGAACGCAGCCCTACTACCTAATAAATCATGAAGCCTCCGCACACGCGCCGACCGCTCACTCGTCGAAGTTTCCTCAAAACATCGAGTGTTTTTGGTGCGCTGACCATAATTCCATCCTACGTAGCATTGGGCAATCAATCGACTACAGGACTGGCACCTAGCGAAAAATTACGACTGGCAATCATCGGTGTTGGCAATCAGGGCAACAGAGATCGTAAGTCTCTATTAAGCTCTGGATTGTGTGATGTCGTCGCACTCTGCGACATCGATATGGACGGTGCGCATACCCATGAGGCACGCTACGTCCATCGACTCACTAACAAGCCGCCAGTTATGAAGGATGGCGAAGCAATACCAGAACAAAGCCACATGCAGGCACGCGCTTACACCGATTTTCGGAAAATGTTCGATGATATGGCCGATGACATCGACGCTGTCCTCATCGCTACCCCCGATCATTCGCACTTTGCCGCTACCATGCTCGCCATGTCACTCGGCAAGCACGTATTTGTCGAGAAACCACTCGCCCATACCTTTGCTCAATGCGAGCGTCTTATAGATCTTGCTACGCGCAGTGGCGTCGTTACCCAAATGGGCAACCAAGGACATTCTGGGCCCAACTACTTCCAATTTAAAGCGTGGTCTGAGGCGGGCATCATCAAAGACATTACGCGAATCACCGCCCACATGAATATCAAACGTCGCTGGCACGGTTGGGGAGCCAGTGCAAGTAGCTATCCCAGTGAGCCTATTTCAGACAACATACAGTGGGAACAGTGGCATGATGTGGTCGCGACAGACCGACCGTTTAGTAACAAGCTGCACCCACAGCAGTGGCGTAGTTGGTATGAATTCGGTAGCGGTTGCTTTGGCGATTGGGCACCACATATTCTGGATACTTGTCACCGTTTTCTCCAACTAGGACTGCCCGAGCGCATTGTGACTTTGGATCGAGGAGGTATTAATCCTCACGATTTAGTTTATCCAGAGTCCTCGACTATACGTTTCGACTTTCCCGCGCGTGGCCCTAATTTACCTGCATGCGAAGTCACTTGGTATGACGGACTCAATAACGAGCCAACACTTGCGGCTTCATATACAAAAGATGGAAAAGATGAATTATTAAAAAGCCCTGGCAAGGAGCTCTACGGTAAGGATCTAGCCTTTAAGGGCGGACACCACGGGCAAGCACTCCAAATTGTACCGCGGGCTAAATTCCTTGATATGCGCGCATCGCTGCCTCGATTCCCGCAAAAGAACTCTAACCATTATGCAAACTTCTTACTCGCGTGTAAGGGAGAAGAAAGTTCCCGCTCTCCTTTCAGTGTCAGTGGAACGCTAACACAAGTCATGACTTTGGGCATGCTGGCTCAACGCTTCGGTGGACAAATCGAATTCGATCGTCACAACAAACGCATCACCAACAACCCTGCTGCCAATGTTTTGCTCGATCCTGCTCCACGAAAGGAATGGGAATCTTACTACAAGCTCTAAGTTCTATCATTTGGTGACTAATCTATGAAAGAAGTTACGTTCCTATTAGGCTTACTCTTTAGCACTACATTCTGTGGGGCTAATCAAGTATCCGAAGCGCAGCAAGCATTCATAAAAAAATACGAAAATCAAAAGCGTATCATTGCGCCCGAACAAGCGCGACTCAATAGCGAGCCTGAGCCTGATCTTAGTGAGGGCTTTGTTAGCCTTTACAACGGTAAAGACTTGAGCAATTGGACAGCTCGTGGTGGCTATTGTATCTTTGAAGCCCGCGCAGATCGTATTGTAGGCACCTGCGTAGAAGGTTCGCCCAGCACCTATCTATCGACTCTGCGCGACGACTACAGCGACTTCATTTTTACTGCGGAGTTAAAATGGGTCATCGATGGCAACAGCGGCATTATGTTCCGCGCACAACATGAGCCAAGACAACCCTACGACAGAGTCTTTGGTCCACAGTGTGAAATGGAAGGTTTCGCACCAATACTAAAACGTCAAAGAGGTTGGTCAGGCGGTATCTACGGCCAGGGATATGCCGCTTGGATTTATCCCCTTTGGTTAGAGGCTCATAGTGCTGTGCGTCAGGCCTTAAAAAGAGATGTTTGGAACCGAATCACGATCAAAGCAGTCAATGGAACTGTAAAAACTTGGGTTAACGGCTTACCCGCTGCTCACTGGGTTGATGATCAGTTCCTGAAAGGGTTTTTTGGTCTTCAGGTGCACTCTGGGAAACAAGGTGAAATTCACTTTAGAAATATAAAGGTTAAGGAAATCAATAACCTACCTAAAGTTCACATGGCATATGGGATAAAAATTGATGAAGTCGACTCTGAAGCGCCATCATATGGACTCGACTGACTGAGAACCCAGAGCGCAATACAGATAAACATGTTCTTCAATTGCGGTGATCGCCATTGCCAATATGCAAGCATTGACCCAAACACTGGGCTGCGCGAATCCTCTTGTAGACCGGCTTCAAATCAACACGCGGCTGGCTACAGCGAAGAACTGCGTAAAGACATGCACCGCTTCCTTCGAATTAAAGGGGGCTTCCTTAGAGTTGACCTCGATAGCGCTCGTAAAATAATCTACTTTTACCACCATTTCGTAGACGGTAGCGTCGTATACGAAGAAAGCTTTAAATCCCTCTAAATTCATGTCTTTTATGTTAAGAAATATCACACTATGGGCTGCTTTACTCTGCGCCCTTGGCGCCAATGCCACTGAGAAGAAAAATGTTTTACTCATTTGTGTGGATGACTTGCGACCCGAACTGAACTGCTTCGGCGTTGATTATATTCACTCGCCGAATATAGACCGCTTGGCAGCGAGCGGGCGCGCTTTTCACAATCATTACGTCAATGCGCCAACCTGCGGAGCCTCACGCTATAGCTTACTGACAGGGGACTATTACCCAGAGGCTAAAAATCATGCCCTTTTTGATCGCGCTAAACAGCTCAATGAGGGTGGTATCGTAAAACCAAGTCTACCCGCCTGGTTCAGGCAACACGGTTATACAACTCTATCGATAGGCAAAGTATCTCACCACCCAGGCGGACTCGGAGGTAAAGACTGGGATGTTCCTAGCATAGTAGAGATGCCAAATTCATGGGACTTAAGCTTACAACCCCTTGGCGATTGGCAGCACCCTAGAGGAGTGATGCATGCCCTCGCTGAAGGAAAAATTTGGGGTTCGGGAGAAATTCTATCAGTATTTGAAGCCTTCGATGGTAATGATCAAAGTTACCCAGACGGATTGATCGCTGAAACAGCAATCAAGCAAATTAATAAGTTAGATGCATCTGGGTCCCCATTCTTTATGGCAGTCGGCTTCATTCGCCCTCACCTTCCCTTCGGAGCACCTAAGAAATATCTCGACCTATACGCTGACTGTGAATTGCCCGAGATTCCACATCCCAATAAGCCCAAGCATCCCAGTTCTTGGACAAACTCTGGTGAGTTTATGAGGTATAATCGATGGTCAAGAAACCCTATTTCTGATCCAGCTTTTGCAGATGAAGTGCGACGTCATTATGCAGCTTGTGTCAGTTATGTAGACGCACAAGTGGGACTACTAATGGATCAGCTAGATCGATCGGGTATGCGAGAAAACACCATAGTAGTTCTTTGGGGCGATCACGGTTGGCACTTGGGCGAATACGGCGTTTGGGGGAAACACACCCTATTTGAAGAATCCCTACGCTCTCCACTTATAATTAGTTACGATAATATTGTGAAACCCGGCCAACCAAGCACGGCAATAGTGGAAACAGTCGATATATTACCGACAATTTGCGACTTGGCTCAAATTCCGGCACCAGCAAACAGGGCGGGCACAAACTTAAACTCCCAATTAAAAGACCCAGACTCTCAGGGTCACAGCGCGCTCGCCTTCCAGCGCAATCGCATGACCATTCGCAACAAACAGTATCGCTTGATTGTACATAAAAATGGGTTTAGAGAACTGTATGATTTTTCAGATCTTAATAATGTCAGTATCAACCGAGCCCAAGAACTTCCCGAGATGGTCAATGCACTCGAGGAGCAGCTGAATCAGCGACTTACAGATACTGGAACTAAATCCGTAGCACTCTGGTAGCGTAAGGCTTCAGCTCGAGCTTTTTGGCACGATCAGACTCAGCCAAGAGGTCTGAATAACTAAGACCTTTAAGATCTATACTGTGAGTTTTTTGAGTATAGTTAAACAGGAATCCATACTTAGCGTCAGCAGATTCTCGCCTGCGAAAGACCACACCTGCAGGCAGATCTATATCAAGAGTACGGCTCAGATCGAAGCGTGTCGCTAAACTTTGATAAAAGTCGACCAGCACTGCGCATTCAAAGCGCGCGGCTAAATAAAAAGCGTGGCCTGCTTCACAACTGTGTTCAGTGATCAATGGGTGACCTGTATAAAATTCAGACCCTGCCTGTGCGATTGATTCGGCGCCGCGCAAATGCACACGCTCGACCTGTCGTCGACGGTGATCCAAACCAGCCGGGTTTCTCCGCTGAGGAAAACCGTCAGATGGGATTCGGCAGACGGCCTTATAGCCTTCCCGACCTGGCGAGGATATTGGCGGGGTGAAAGGGGCATCAGCTGCATGCGCGAAAGCACGTGATGCTCTTGCGGAGAGTGTTGGGTGAGCCATCCAAAGGG
>CALBPO010000139.1 GCA_937899295.1 uncultured Opitutia bacterium | reverse complement strand
CCGGATCCCATCGCGGCTGCGCACGATATTCGGGAAACTTTTGCCCGTATGGCGATGAACGACGAAGAGACGGTTGCCCTCATCGCGGGTGGACACACCTTTGGTAAAACTCACGGTGCAGCCGACCCTGACCAATACGTCGGACCGGAACCCGCTGCCGCTGGTATTGAAGAGCAAAGCCAAGGTTGGAAAAACAGTTATGGCACTGGACATGGAGACGACACGATCACCAGTGGTCTCGAAGTCACTTGGACAAGCACGCCGACGAAGTGGAGCAACGGCTATTTCAACAATCTTTTCGGCTACGAATGGGAACTGACAAAGAGTCCCGCAGGCGCACACCAGTGGAAGCCGAAGGACAATGGCGGTGCCGGCACCGTGCCGATGGCGCAGAATAAAGATAAGAAGATTCAGCCCACGATGCTGACGACTGACCTTTCGCTACGAGAAGACCCCGCCTACGCGAAGATTTCCAAGCGTTTCCACGAAAACCCCGAAGAGTTTGCCGATGCTTTTGCTCGGGCATGGTTTAAGCTGACACACCGCGACATGGGGCCAATCGCGCGCTACGTGGGCAGTGATGTGCCTAGTGAAGAACTGATCTGGCAAGATCCGATCCCTGCAGTGGATCATGAGCTGATTGATATGTCCGATGTGGCCGCACTGAAGGTAAAAATATTAGATTCGGGGCTCTCAGTTTCTGAATTAGTTTCGGTGGCATGGGCATCTGCCTCCACTTTCCGTGGCTCCGACATGCGCGGTGGTGCCAACGGCTCTCGCATCCGTTTAGCGCCTCAGAAATATTGGGAGAGCAACAACCCAACGCAGCTAACTAAGGTGCTGGACGCGCTCGAAGGCGTCCAAAAATCCTTCAACGCAGGTTCTGGAGCCAAGCAAGTTTCGCTCGCTGACCTGATCGTGCTTGCAGGTTCTGCCGCCATTGAAAAAGCGGCTAAAGATGCTGGCAGCGATATCGAGGTGCCCTTCACGCCGGGCCGTGCCGACGCCACAGTCGAGCAGACAGATGTCGAGTCTTTTGCGGCGCTTGAGCCAGAAGCCGACGGCTTCCGTAACTACGCGAAGACACAATATACAGTCTCCGCGGAAGAGATGCTGGTCGATAAAGCACACTTACTCACGCTGACTGCTCCAGAAATGACCGTCCTGGTAGGCGGTCTTCGCGCGCTTAATACGAACTTCGATGGTTCAGAATACGGTGTGTTCACGGATCGTCCCGGACAGTTGACCAACGATTTCTTTAGCAACTTGATCGATATGGGCACCACATGGAAGGCGACCTCTCATGCCGAGAATCTCTTCGAGGGCAGTGACCGCAAGACGGGTGAACTAAAGTGGACTGGCACTCGTGTCGACTTGATCTTTGGTTCCAACTCTGAGCTACGTGCCATCTCCGAAGTTTATGCCTGCGAAGGGGCGACGAGCCCGTGCGCAATCTCCACCAGCAACCGCGCCGACCCGTTCTTGTATTCGCCGGCGGTAGTGTCTTTGAATCGCATCGATGAGATCCCAGGAAACTCCGGCGACGGAATCGGCGCGGATGATCAGGATCAGTTCTTGGTGGCGATGGTGAGCGGGAGTCCTTACGACGACACGCTCGATGCCAACGCAGCCTCGAACACGTTCCCCCCGAGCCTCTACCGGATGGTGGATGACCATCGCGCGTCGAAGAATGGCGGCTTTAACATTACAGGCCCAGACGTTG
>CALBPO010000138.1 GCA_937899295.1 uncultured Opitutia bacterium | reverse complement strand
CCCGCTGAGGTGCGTGCCTTCCGCACATTAGGAGCGGATGCAGTCGGTATGTCCACTGTGCCCGAAGCCATCGTCGCGCGTAAGTTTGGTATGCGCGTCATCGGTATTTCCTGCATTACTAACGCCGCTGCTGGTATCTCTAAAACTGAACTGACGCACGAAGAAGTCTCTGAGACTGCCGATAGCGTTCGTCCGCAGTTTGCAGATTTGATCGCCGCTGGGGTGAGCCTCGCTTAAACTGAGCTAAATGTATTGTAAGCTTGAAAAGCACGAAAGACGCGAAAGCTCTGAATCGTAAATACATTAGATTTCCGCTGTCATCATTTTCGAATATTTATCTTTTTTAAGTAGTTAAAATCATACAACCAAGCCATCTACATCATGACTACCGATCTATCCACTCATCCGCTTGTCCAGCACTATTTGACCATCCTTCGTGATCGTTCAACTGAAGCCTCTGAGTTTCGTCGATGCTGCAAATGTATTACTGAAGTGATCATGGTCGAAGCGGCCAAGCTGCTAAATATAGATGCGATTCAAGTGCAAACGCCACTTGAGATTGCGGATGGAGCAAGGCTTTCCCCAGGCGTCGTTTTTGTTCCGATACTTCGCGCGGGTCTGGGTATGCTCGATCCTGCCATGGGGATTATCCCTGGTTCTAGTGTCGGTTACATCGGGATGGAGCGTGATGAAGCTACGGCCGAAGCAAAGTGCTACTACGCTAAGATGCCCGACCTCAGCGCCAGCACACAGGTGTTCGTCCTAGATCCCATGCTCGCCACCGGCGGTTCCGCTGCACAGTGCGTCGAGCAGATTAAAGCCAAAGGTGCTAAAAATGTGAACATGGTCTGTATCATCGCCGCCCCCGAAGGTATTGCCGCCTTCGAAGAAGCGCACCCCGACGTTAGCATCGTCGCAGGGAAAATTGACAGGGAACTTAACGATCAGAAATACATCCTCCCTGGGCTAGGTGACTTCGGAGACCGCTTGTTCAATACTTGACGAGAGAAGATATTGATAGAGCAATAGCGTTAGTCACCTTGCAGCACGTGCAGATTAGCCATCGAGATGCCGCTAAGCATGGCGCCGACGATGCCGAGGAAGCCTTGGTCAGTGCCAGCCAGGTAGAGATTCTCTAGGTGGGTACGGCCGTCTTTGATTTTGTTAGGTGCACCGTAGATTGCGCCGTTTAGGTGACCCGTATATTTACGGACGGTGCGGGGGGTGAACATGTCTTTAGCTAGACGGTGATCTTCGAAATTTAGATTGTTTTTGGGCTTAGGTAGTAGACCAAGAGTGACTTTTTGTAATTCGTCATACCAGTGGGACTTCTGTGCTAAATAGTCATCCTCGTTGAGAGCGCACCATTTGTCGTGGTTGGCCATGGCGGTGACGCGAAGAAAGCCTTCCTTGAGTTGGCGATCTTCGCCATATTGGTAGTTGTTGGGAAAGCAAATGACGCCGCTGCTTGGATCAACGAGATCGTCTTTGACGCGAGTGTAGCGAAAACGTTCAGCGGTGTTGAAAAAGATAATGGTATCATCCCAACCGAATTCGGTGGGTTGTTTATCTAACACGGTAATGGTTTCGGTGAAGCTGAGTTGGCCGATGTTGTCGGATTCGGCGTCGACGAGTTGATCAGTGCAGAGGCGGGCGGTCTCAACGGCTCCGGCTGTGGAGATGATTTTGTCTGCAGAGATCGAGGCGCCGTTGTCGAGTTCGATGGTGGTGGCTCTACCCCTGCTCGTATGGATCTTTTGGATACCACATTTCATTTTGCGGATGCCGCCGAGGCTGCGATACTTATCTTGAAGGAGTTTCACAATCACGCGCACGCCTTCGAGTGGTCGGGCAAAACCTTCGAAAAAGAGAGAGCGAAACATAATGGCGAATTGGCCATAGTCCATATCGTGCTCTTGCGCGCTACCATAATACATGACGGGGCAAAAAATCATGTCCTCCAGCAGTGAATCGGAGATGTGACGCTGCACGGCTGTGCGGGCGGAGGAGGGTATAGAACCAAGATTAAAGGCGTCGAGGGTGCGGACTTCTTCGGCAAGGGCGAGGAAACCGTCGATTTGCTTTGGGAAGGCGCGGGCGACTTCGGCTTCGAAAAAAGCGAATTCGTTGTTGAAGCCGAGTTGGCAGTCGGGGAAGTGAATGCGTGAACAATTCTGTGGGCTGAGGTCAAGGGCATCATAAGGGATGCGGAGTTGTCGTAGCAGCTTGGTCAGAGGGGTGCCCTTGGTGCCTTTGGGCACATAGTTAGTCATGGCGTGGAGGCCTACATCGAACTTACGCCCTGCCTGACTGTAAAAAGAATTGAGTCCACCTGAGGCATTGTGGCGCTCTAGGATAATGACATTCTTGCCGGCAAGTGCGAGACGGATGCCCGCAGCGAGGCCAGCCATACCGGCGCCGATGATGACGGTTTCGTAGTGTTGCTGATCGAGGGAGCTTGGCATCAGAGAGTGCGATGGAATGGAGGGCAATACGTTGTCACTGCCGAGATGGCATTATTGACGGAACTGCCATCCATATACAACGAAACACAGACAAGATGCCTGTGTTACGTTGGTGATACTATTTGAGTCGCGAAAATTTACTTAGCGTTGAACTTGGGTGTAAGGTAGTCTGAGCAGCTCTTGAGTGAAGCGAGCTCGGGATAGTCCTCTTCAGGGACTTCGATCCCATGTTGCTTGCGTAGCTCCATTACAATATCGAGGAAGTCCATGGAATCGAGGTCCATTTGGTCGCGGAGATTCACTTCAGGCTTTAAGCCAGTGGTATCTTCGTCGGGAGCAATTTCGTTAATAATGTCGATTACGATCTGTTGTACTTGGTCTTCGGTCATGGTAATAAGATGGCTGATAAGTAATGTATGATGCTAGAAAAAGCGACTAATCTTCAAATTTCTTTAGAATGAGTGCAGAGTTGATTCCTAACATGCCAAAAGAGTTGTTGAGGATAACTTTGACGGCGTCAACCTTGCGGGGCTCGTTTATGACGAGATTTGCAAGGGCGCACTCGGGGTCGAGGTCTTCGACGTTAATGGTGGGGTGGATGATGTTATCCTGGAAAGAGGGTAGGTTGCCTGCCAACTCGAGGGCTCCAGCGGCGCCCATGCAGTGACCGATGTAGCTCTTAGTATTGTTCACGTAGGTAGTGGGGCAATCGCCAAAAACCTCGGCGATGGCTTTCATCTCTTGGATATCGCCCATCGGAGTCGATGTTGCGTGAGTGTTGACGATGTCGACCTCGCCCGCCTCGATGCCAGCCACGGCCAGAGCTTGGTGCATACACTCGGCCTGTCGCTCGGGATTGGGTAGGACGTAGTCGGAGGCGTCTGAATTAATGCGGTAGCCGATGATCTCAGCCATGATGTTGGCGCCGCGAGCTTGCGCGTCCTCGAGGCGTTCCAGTGTGTAAATGCAGCCGCCTTCGGAGACGACGATACCGTTGCGAGTCTTATCAAAAGGACGGCTGACTTTGTTTGGATCGGTTTCGTGGGTGCCGAGTGCGCCTTGGCTTTTGAAGCCCGCGAAGATACCGAAGGACTGGATACTTTCGGATACGCCACCGGCCAAAGCAAAATCAACTTCACCGAGGCGCAGCATTTGCAGGGCTTGGATCAGGCCGGCGTTACCCGCTGCGCAGGCCGCGCCAATGGTGTAGTGGGGGCCTGTGATGCCTGTATTAATTGTGATCTCACCAGCTGGGTTGTTGGCCACGGTGCGGGGATTGTGATGGTGCGTCCAAAACTTGGTGTCGTAGTCGAACTTCGAGATATTATAGACCTCGTTCTCCGTTTCTACATTCCCATGTTCGGTCGTGCCTACGTAGACGCCGATCCGGCTCTTGTCATAGTTTTCAAAGTCAAGTCCACTGCTAGCGATCGCTTCGCGAGCTGCGAAGATCGCGATGCTGCCAGCGCGGGTGCCGACTCGAAGTTCCTTGCGGGTCTGGTGTTTTTTAGGATCGAAGTCGCAAACGCCTGCGGGCACTTGGCCGATGGCTCCTTTTGGCCCCATGTAGCGCATGTCGATCATTTGTATACGTGCGACCCCATCGAGAAGGTTCTTACGATATTCTTCAAGTGAGTTGCCGTTGGGCGAGGTCAGGCCGACACCTGTTATGACAATGCGCGATTGGTGCATGGGAAAGCGGTAAGGGATACCACGTGAAGCAGTGATACTGTCAATAGTGGAAAAGTTTTGCTTTGGGGCAAATGCGGATTCGAAATTTTGGCCAATCGCTGCCTTTGTGATTGGAATCTGGATCGCTAAGCACAATATTCTGAAATATGAACGTATTAGTCGTCGGAGGAGCAGGTTACATTGGTAGCCATTGTGTGCGTCAACTCGTCGCAGCGGGGCATCGCCCAGTTGTGTTGGATAATCTGGTATTCGGCCATCGATCCGCGGTCAGCGCGGAAATACCTTTTTATGATGCGGATTTGGGCAACCAGGAAATCGTGGGGCAAATCCTGCGTGATGAGTCGATCGAGCTAGTCATGCATTTCGCTGCCTTCGCCTATGTCGGCGAGTCGGTCACCGAGCCGCGAAAATACTACAATAATAATTTTGTCGCTACGCTCCGCCTCTTAGAGACGATGCTGGATAACGGGGTCAAAAAATTTGTCTTCTCCTCAACCTGCGCGACTTATGGCGAACCGCAATCGCTTCCCATCGTAGAGACGCTACCACAAGCGCCGATCAACCCCTACGGACAGACCAAGCTCGATGTGGAAAATTGCCTCAAATCTTTTGCTCATGCTTACGGCCTCAGCTTCGCTGCTTTTCGTTACTTTAACGCCGCTGGGGCAGCAGAGGACGGCACAATCGGTGAGGACCACCAACCAGAGACGCACCTCATCCCTCTCGTGTTCGATGCGGCCACGGGTCGTCGCGATCATATCAAAATATTCGGCACGGATTACGATACGCCTGATGGCACTTGCTTGCGCGACTACGTGCATGTGGACGATCTTTCGCGTGCGCACATTGCCGCTTTTGAAAAGCTAGAGACTCCTGGAGCGAGTCATTTCTACAATCTTGGCACAGGTCGCCCCAACTCTGTGCGCGAGATCATCGATGCAGTCGAAGCCGTGACTGGCCTAAAGGTGCCCGTGATTGACGATGGCCGTCGCGCGGGAGATCCACCCGCACTCTACGCCGACTCTAGTAAGGCGCAGAATGAATTGGGATGGGAAATTAAATTCACTGAAGTCAAAGAGATCATCGAGACCGCTTGGCGCTGGCATCAGGCCAAGCCCGATGGCTTTTCCGATTAGTATATATTTACCTTGGACTTGCACGAGTACACCAATGGCGTGGATACCAAGCTTGAACGGTTCACACCTGAGCAAGCTATATGGGTTAAACTCTTAATCAATCGATTAGTCGATAATTGATGGTTAACTCACGCTATACCTGGAACATTTGTTTGAACTTTTGTCGCGTTTTGGCTTCTTAAACCATCTACGTCCATGCTTGATCGCCATTACAATTTTTTACTCCCCTTATTTATTATCACAGGAATTCTGTCTGCCGAAGATACAGAATTGCCTTTGCGAGCAGCTATCGCTTCCGCGCTAGAGCATAATCTGGACCTACGAATTGCTACTTACGCACCTGTCAATGCACTTGACTCGGTTGCGATCGAAGAAGCTCAGTTCGACCCATCGCTCTTTGCTAGGGCTTCCCTACAGGAGCGAAAATCAGCGGCTCGAAGTAGTGCATTGGATCAAATAGGTGTTGTCCCTGAGAACGAAAACCGTCGCGCGCAAGCGGGTGCTAATAAGCGCTTTTCAACCGGTGCGACCGTTACCTTAGATTCTTCTACAAGCCGAAGATATTCTAATAATAACGCCGAACGTAACCCGGACTACGGCAGCGATGTGGGTCTATTAATTCGCCAGCCACTATTGAAGGACGCGTGGTCGACCGTCAATCTCGCCCCACTAGCTCGGGCTAAAGTCACAGCCGAGCGCTCCTTATTCGAGCTGCGTTCCGAAGTGCTCGACCTAGTACTTAATACCGAGATCGCTTATTGGAATCTCGCCTACACTCGCGCCGATAAGGCCTTGATCGCTTCAAGTCTCGCTCTTGCGGAAAATCTTCTTGAAGAGAACGGCGAGCGCGAACGTCTTGGCCTTGTCACCTCACTCGAAGTGCTACAAGCCGAGGCTGAATTTCTCAACCAGCAAGAAGCCATTATTCAAGCCGACCGTGCGATTGAAGACGCCCAAGATGTGCTTCGGCACGCCATGGGCCAAACCAATTTTATGGAAACGACTAGTGGGGAGATTCTTGTCATGAGTTTACCAGATAGCATGGAGCCGCTCCGCTCCATTGGCGATGTAGTCAAGGACACCATACTTAGTGATGTTGATGCTAAGGTGCAGGAGCACCAAGTCGAAGTTGAACGGATCAATCGTATCCTCGCCCAAGATGAAACGCGTCCTAATCTCGATCTGACGACTGGTGTCACTTAGCGCGGCCGTGACCAAGACGGTAAGACCGCCTGCCGTGGGGCCTACAATGCCGATGGCTATGATTGGTCATTCGGTCTTGAAGTGCGTATGCCTTGGGGCTTTCGTGATGCCCGCGCCCGCGCTCGTAAAGCCAAGCGAGCCGTGGAGTCAGCGACTCTCCAGCTCTATAATATTAAGCAGGAAAAAGCGCTTGCTGCTCGTAAGGCTTGGCGCTCCGCCAGCGCCGGTTTTAAGCGTATTGAAGTCACTCGTGCCTCAGTCTTACTCAACGAAGAAGCCTTCGAGCAAGAACGTGCTCGCTATGGCTCTGGCCTCGTGCCATATCGCAGTTTACTCGAAGCGCAGCGTGACTACGACCGTGCGAAGAGCAATTACCTACAATCAATTATAGAAACTCTCCGTGCCACAGTTCGACTCAGCCGTGTCGATGGCACATTACTCGCCCGCAACGGTCTTGATTGGAATGCCGTCGAACCCTACACACAATTGACCGCGCCAACTGTCGATCTCGATTCAGTATCTGCCAAATAAATACCATGAAACGTAGCACCATAATTATTTTTGTTTCAGTCCTGATTGTTGCGGGCATCTACGGCTTGATTCAAGTCGTCCCCGACGGTAACGCTAGAGATTCAGGTGTGGTCCAAACAGACATCGCTGCACTTCGCGATCTTAAATCTGTTGTCCCCGCCACGGGGGAGGTGTTACCTCTTCTTAGTTCGATCGTGAAGTCCGAGATAAGTGGTCGTATTACGCGCATTTTGGTCGAGGAGGGTGACTCTGTTCAGCGGGGTGAAGTGCTCGTAGAGCTAGATCGTATCAGCCTTCAAACGCGAGTACGTGAAGCCGAACGTAGTTTCGAAGCTGATCGTCTCCGCCTCGAACGCTCGAAGCGTAACTACGAGCGACTGAAAGAACTTCACACTAAAAAATTCGTCGGTGAAAAAGAATTCCTAGACGCCAAGACCGATTTTAAACTTTCCGAACTCAACCTTGAGATCGCACAAGCCCGTCTCGAAGATGCCGAAGAGGATCTCTCAAAAACTGTTATAACTGCGCCACACGAGGGTATCCTTACATTGATCAATGTGACAGATGGGCAAGTCATCTCCGGAGCGACTTCCGTTTCCAACGGCACAGATCTTCTCACGATAGCCCAGCTCAGCGAGCTTTACATGGAGGCAAAAATCAACGAAGTCGATGTCGAGCGGCTTTTTGTTGGTCAGTCTGCCTACTTACGCTTCGACGCCATACCCGATTTTGAGGTCGAAGGCCGCATAGACGTGATTGCCCCCTCAGCGCGGCGTGACGGGAATGTTCGCGTTTTTCCCATCGAAGTCGTCTTCGAAGTTTCAGACAATCGTGTACGCCCAGGTATTAGCGCCACTGTTGAGGTGCCGATCGCCTCGGTCGAAGGTGTGGTCAGTGTCCTGATCTCAGGTGTTTTTACTGAAGAACAGAGTAGCCATGTTTATTTGAAAACCGCCACGGGCTGGGGAAAACAGAAAGTCGAAGTTGGTATTAACGATCTGCAGCATGTAGAGATCAAAAATGGCCTTAATGCCAAAGATGTCATCGCGCTTAGTCGACCGCCCGAGTTTCGTAATAACGATGAGTGATTCTCGCACCGTCTTTGAACTACAGAACATTCGCCGCACTTACCAGGTAGGTAGCGAGTTCGTGCATGCCATCGACGGGCTCGACCTTCAGATTCAGGATGGTGAATTCATCGCGGTCATCGGTACTTCTGGCTCTGGGAAATCGACCCTTATGCACACACTCGGCTTCATGGACAGTCCGACCTCTGGTCAGATGTCCTTTGAGGGAGAGGACGTTTCCAACATTGGTCGAGGCGATCGCGCACGGCTTCGTTCCACGCGTATCGGTTTCGTTTTTCAATCTTATAACTTATTACCGAAGCTTTCCGTATTGGATAACGTTCTGCTGCCTTTGATTTATGGACGTCAGAATTCCACTAATAAAAAAGAGCTTGGATACTCTGTGCTTAAACGCGTTGGTATGGAACACCGTGCCAGTCATCGCCCGAGTCAACTCTCTGGTGGCGAGCGTCAACGCGTTGCCATCGCTCGATCCTTAGTGAACAAACCGCGGCTAATTCTTGCTGACGAACCGACGGGTAATCTCGATACAAAAAATAGAGGTCGTATCATGGATCTGTTCGGCTCCTTGCTTGACGAGGGGATCACTTTAGCACTTGTCACGCACGACGACGTAGTTGCTCAATACGCTCAACGCCGCATCTGCATGCAAGATGGCAAAATAGTGGAGGATGACGGTCGATGAGGAAGATGGAATTCACAACTTCATCGTGTAGCGAAATAAGTCACTCCTTACGATCGTACTGTCTCGTAAGAAAAGAGCGTAATTGTAGCTCCTCTTTCCGCTGCAGTCTTGTAGTGAAAGGATGCTTTAAATGAATCTGATAGTTGATATCTTCGCAGGTGCATCTAACGGACTACGTGAAGTTTGGTCGAATAAGGTGCGCACTCTACTTTCTATGAGTGGTATCGTCCTCGGCGTAGCAGCGCTTGTTGCCATGGTCGGTATAGTGCAAGGAATGCTTGGTAACATGCGTGCCTCCTTCGAACGGAGCGGAGGTGTTCTTCGTCTCGAAGTGTATCCGCGTGAAGCACCCGAATCCCAGCAACACATCGCAGGCATCTCGCCAGGCATGACTTGGCGTGATATCGTTGCCATTGAAAAGGCTATTCCACTTGCAGATTATGTTACACCTATCGTTGATATGGGCTGGGAAAGTTTCATCGCCAACGGTCGTCGCGCAAGGGCGATGCTTCACGGGGTGACTCCAGACTTAGCAGGGATTAAAAACCGTAAGCTTAATTATGGTCGCTTCATCGCAGATACCGACATTGATGCAAAGTCCCCTGTGATTGTCGTCGGTTCGTATATAGCTGATGATCTATTTAGAAATATGGAAAATGTTGTTGGCCAGCAGTTGCGCGTCCGTCGTCAGGTCTATACTATCATAGGGCAATT
>CALBPO010000137.1 GCA_937899295.1 uncultured Opitutia bacterium | reverse complement strand
TTGAAGATATCGACTTTGAGCAATATCCAGAATTCTCCAAAGCTTACCGCCTTAAGGGCGAGAACGAAGACTCCGTGCGTAAAATCTTTAACGAAACAGTCATCCGACAACTTGAAGCTGAAATAGAGCAGCGATGGAACGTAGATGGCTCAGGCGAATTGCTTGTCATCCACAAGAATGATAGAATTATTAAACCTGAAGACTGTCCTCAATTCTTACTCGACTGCACCACCCTACTTAACGCGATGACGCTTACCTAGGGCATACAGCTTTACCAAATGCCACGTTCGCCACTCTTAAGCGAACGAGCGACAGCGACTAGCAACTGCACGGTGTGCTCGATGTCGGCGAGGTCGACCATTTCGCTTGGCGTATGCATATAACGGAGTGGGATCGAAAGTAGCCCTGTCGCAATGCCAGATTGAGCCACTTGAATGGCGCGTGCATCGGTGCCCGTCGGGCGAGGATCCGCTTCGACTTGGTAAGGAATCTTGTTACTTTCTGCAGCACGAATAATGCGTTCGAAAATGACTGGGTTAATATTAGGTCCACGGCAGACGATGGGGCCTTCTCCTTGCTTGAAGCTTCCATACTTACGAGGATCACAGTCCGGCGAGTCAGTGGCGTGTCCGACATCGACGGCAATGGCGAAGTCTGGATTCTCTGAGAATGCGGCTGTCATGGCACCTCGTGTCCCAATCTCTTCTTGTGTAGTGGCAGCGGCAGTAACGCGCGCAGCGAGCTTTCCTTTCGTTAGGCGGCGGGCAGCTTCCATTACTGCGTAGGCACCTGCCTTATCATCAAATGCGCGGGCCACGCCGACGCTGCCTCTAATTAATTCAAAGCTCTGGTCGTAAACTGCAGAGTCACCAATGGCGCCGAGTGCTTCGGCCTCCTCCTTGTTCTTTACGCCGAGATCGATCCATATTTCATGGGTCTCGGGCACCTTCTTGCGGTCCTGCGCGCTCATCAGGTGTATCGCGCGTTTACCTGTGACCGCTTTAACAATACCATTCTTTGTGAGAATCGAAACACGTCGACCAGAGATCATCGTCTTGTCATGACCGCCAAGGGTATCAAAATAAACGAAGCCTTGATCGTTTATATAAGTGATAATTAGGCCAAGCTCATCAATGTGGCCTGCAAATAGAAGACTCGGATCTCCCTCTGGGTTCACTGTCGCAAATCGATTGCCCATGGTGTCGCGTCGATAGGTATCGACCTCGTTTTCGACGTATTGATCGACGACTGCTTGCGCCTCGTATTCGGCACCCGTTGGCGAGCGTGCATTGAGGAGATCGACGAGAAAATCCGGTGCTGGGTAGGCTTTGGTCTTCTTAGAGCTGACTTTCTTAACAGTTTTCTTTTTAGGCATAGCTCATAGTCTGACGAATGGTTTTAAGATAGCAAAGTCATTTGCGGATAAAAATTCCTTTCAAGCGGAGTGTCGCTCTAGCGGCAATTACCGTCAGCCTTCCTTCGGCGATATAATAAGTAAGCATCATTGCGGTCTTACTTTGATGTGATTTAACGAAAAAAGCGGCCACCTCGTTGAGGTGACCGCTTGTAAAAGACGCTAAGACATTTTGACTAAAGCGCTTCGCCGTCGGTCTCTTCGGTGCGAATACGAATCGCACTTTCGATAGGAAGGACGAAGACTTTACCATCACCGATCTTGCCGGTCTTGGCTGCCTTGACTATCGCCGCGACTGCTTGTTCGACCGTGTCGTCATCGACTACTGTTTCAATCATTGTCTTGGGTAAGAAATCGACCGTATATTCACTGCCCCGGTAGATCTCAGTATGGCCTTTTTGGCGGCCGAAGCCCTTGACTTCTGTCACGGTAAGTCCAGCGACGCCGACTTCAGCCAAAGCATCTTTGACGTCGTCGAGTTTGAAGGGTTTTACGATAGCTTTTATAAGTTTCATAATTGTATTTGTAGTATAATTTTATATTAAGATTATTCGAATTGGTATGCAGTCTCACCATGTTCGGACTGGTCGAGGCCAGTGTTTTCGACTTCTTCTGTGACACGTAAACCCGTGGTGAATTTGCAAATCATCACAATGACGAAAGTAGCGATAATGGACCAGAGCACAACTGCACCTACTGCCTTTACCTGAATGCTAAGTTGTTGGACCATGTCATCGACTCCGGTGCCGCCGAATACTGCAGTGCCAAAAACGGCCACTAGGATCGTGCCCATAATGCCGCCAACACCGTGGACAGCAAAGACGTCGAGCGAGTCATCAATCTTGAGTTTATTCTTAACGATGCCACATGCGAAGTAACAGACAACACCCGCAAGGAAACCTAGGCAAACGGCGCCGAGTGGCCCAACATTACCAGAAGCTGGTGTAATGGTTGCAAGACCTGCGACCATACCTGTAACGATTCCTACGAGGCCAGGCTTACCGTTGATCCTCCATTCTAGGCACATCCAAGTCAAACTAGCGACCGCTGCTGAAATGTGCGTAACTAACATAGTCATACCCGCATTGCCGTTGGCGGCAAGTTGGCTACCTGCATTGAAACCGAACCAACCGACCCAAAGCATGGATGCACCGATCATAACCATCGCTGGGTGATGAGGAACATGCAGCTTGTTTGGGAATCCGTCTCGAGGCCCGAGCATCTTAGCGAGTAAGAGCGCAGAAATACCCGCTGTGGCGTGGACTACGATACCGCCGGCAAGGTCGATCACCCCGTTTTCAAAGAGCCAACCGCCGCCCCATACCCAATAGGTCACGGGAGCGTAGACGAGAACAAGCCAAAGTGCGGTGAAAAGTAAAATTGCGCTGAATTTCATCCGTTCAACGAAGGCACCCACAATCAAACCTGGCGTAATGATGGCAAAGGTCATTTGAAACATGATGAAGATCGTTTCAGGAAAATCCCCCGCCATGCTATCAATGTTAATACCTTTTAGACCAATATGCTCGAAACCACCGAGCCAGCCACTAGTGCCTGTGGCGAAAGCCATCGTATAAAGGATTGCGATCCAGAGTACTGAAGCCAAGCAGGCGATGGCGAAGCAATGCATAAGCACCGATAGGACGTTTCGCGAACGAACAAGTCCGCCGTAGAAAAGAGCCAGTCCAGGGAGCGTCATGAAGAGCACCAACACGGTGGCCGTGAGCATCCAAGCGGTATTACCCGAATCCAGTGCTGTAGTGGCTTCGGCGGCCGTTTCGAGAGCAACTGCCGCCACTTCGGCTTGAGTCGAATCTTGAGCAATGAGCATTTCTGGTAGGCATGTGGCCGCCAGGAAAGCACACAAATAGAGTGATTTCTTTATCATAATTAGAGTTAAGGTAGTAAAAACAGGTCAAGACCTGAGGGGATACGCAGTAAGGCTAATGGTGGCTAGGTAAACAAGACATTTCCCGAGAAAGGCTTGTGATTGAGAGCTTTAAAAGTCATTATAAGAAAAACTGTGCATAGAATTTCAAAATATCTAAATTCTTGAAACTTATTCGGCGACTTAACGTTTTAACAAATGAAGATAGTGTAAGCTTAATTTAATATACATACTGACGCATTCAATAAGTCTCCTCTTCATCATG
>CALBPO010000136.1 GCA_937899295.1 uncultured Opitutia bacterium | reverse complement strand
CGCCTGATGAGCGAGCGCTTATTTCTGTATCCGTTTTAGGGCTACACCCTGAGGAAGGTCTCCCTGCTAAAGTGCAGCAAGAATTAATGGGCTGGTTCGGTGAGTGTGTGGCACAATGGTGTCATTTGCGCACAGATTTGATTCCTGAGGCATTACCCGAGCAAACACCCAAGGCGCAAAAAGACAAAGCAGGCTTTATCCAACAAAAGGGCATCTATGTATGCGGTGACCATGCCACCAGCGCATCAATCGAGGGCGCGGTCATTTCAGGCAAGCGCGTGGCCGAGGCGATTATTATGAGGCGCTTATCCCTGCTGTAACCACTGTGACCACACGATCTTCTTATGAAAGATTGATGAATGGTTGATCTGATCACTTAGGATTTATTGGCTAATAATGCAGCTTAATAACACAGTATATACTTTCCAACTTTCGAGCTATAGGTCAATGTGCATGCAGATTATTATTTAGTGGGATTGACGGGTTCATCAGATTCAGTACAAAAGATGTATGAAAGTAACACGTCGCAATTTTCTTAAAACTACAATTGGGTCAGCCGTACTTGCCGGCTCGCCAGCCGCGATCGCCAAGGCGGCTGAGGGGACGAAGATTCCCAAGCGTAAATTTGGCCGCCACGACGACATGTTGACAGTGGTGGGTATTGGCGGGCACACGCTTTATTACGCTGGATCGCAGCGGGAGGCCAACGAGCTCGTCCACCGTGCTTATGATCTCGGCGTCAATTTCTTCGAGAATGCATGGGGATACCACAAGGGTGTTTCGGAGGAGTATATGGGCAATGCCCTAAAGGGGAAACGGGAGAATGTTTTCCTGATGACTAAATTTTCCAACTTTAGAGGTGATGGGGATCCCACCCTGGAAGGTGCGATGAAGCATCTTGAGGATTCGCTCCGCCGACTGAAGACTGACTATCTGGATCTTTGGATGATGCACAACGTTGTTGGTAATGATGCGCAGGATGCTTACAAATCTGACGGTGCGATTGCGGCGATCGAGCTAGCGAAAAAGCAAGGTAAGATCCGTTATGGTGGCTTCACTGGGCACACGGAACCGAAGATACATCGGGATGTGATTGAAGGTGGTTATGAGTGGGATGCGACTCTTATGCCCGTCTCTGTTGTCGGGGCTTTGAAGTCGCGGGCTTTTGAAGAGGACACAATGCCTCTTTGTAAGAAGCATAACATTGCAGTGCTGGGAATGAAGGGTTTCGGGGGGAGTCGTCGCACCCACTTGCATGGGCAAACCAATGTCGAGGAAGTACTTCGCTATGCTTTAAGCTACGATCAAGTCTGCACGCATGTTGTGGGGATCGACAAGGTGGATTATGTCAATCAGGCGGTTGCTGCCAGCGTTGCGAGGCCGATGTCTTCGGGTGATCGTGCGCAGTTCGCGGTCAACGATACCCCGGATTCTCCAGACTACTCCGCCATGATGCATGGTGGAGAACTCTACGAAGACGGTTGCTGCTCACGCCGCAGCCAGCATCGGGCTTAAAGCTGATTAATCCGACTGGCCAGGAAGCCTGCTCCGAAGCCGTTGTCGATATTGACGACGCTTACACCGCTCGCACAGCTATTGAGCATTGTGAGCAAAGCAGAAAGTCCGTCGAAGTTGGCACCGTGGCCGACACTTGTGGAGTAGGGCGGAAGCGTTGCGACAGATCCATCAGCCGCCAAGTAGCGCAAGGGGCCGCCCGCCTCCTTGTTGGAACCGCACATGGCGAGCCAGTCGGTTTGGTCAGAGAGTAGCTCAGCATGAGGGTCCGTTTGCCAGCCTCCGATGTCTCCAAAGTAGGCAACGGGCGCATCGCCTGAATGGTGCCCAAAGATCCAGTTGATGTCGACGCCGTCGAGGATCCGCCCCCTATGCGCGCTGCCCGTGTAACGTTGAAGCGAGCAAACGGTGAATTGAGGAGCAATGATGTGGCTGGTGCCGCCGAAGAGCACCTGCGAGTTGGTGTCGCCGCTGAGGGCCACAACTTTACCGCTCGCGCCGTGTCCAGCTTCAACGAGCGCCGAGTGACCCGTGCCGTGAAGCGTGGCGGTGTGGCCGTTTCCCGAGGCATCAGCCCACGTGTTGGCGACGAGGTCGAAGTCG
>CALBPO010000135.1 GCA_937899295.1 uncultured Opitutia bacterium | reverse complement strand
CCTCAGCTCAGTCGTTCCGGTTACATCTCTGCTGCCTTTCTATCCGACTTCCTGGATCTTGATGGAGTCCGATTCGGTAGCGAAGTGGGATAACCTTTCCATGCGTGTTGTCGATTGCCTCACGCCCGTTGGCTTTGGTCAGCGCGGACTTATCGTCGCACCACCGCGCACGGGTAAGACCGTGCTCATGCAAGGCATGGCAAATTCTATTCAGAAAAATTATCCGGACTCTCACCTAATTATCCTTCTAATTGATGAGCGCCCCGAAGAGGTAACCGACTTCCGCCGCCAAGTCAGTGGCGAGGTTATCAGTTCGACTTTCGACGAAACAGCGGAGAGCCATGTCCATGCCGCCGAAATGGTAATCGAGAAGGCGCGCCGCATGGTCGAAGTTGGTAAAGATGTTGTTATATTACTCGATTCGATCACCCGCTTAGCGCGTGCCTACAACACGACCATGCCCAGTAGTGGTAAGATCCTCTCTGGTGGTGTCGAGGCCAACGCTCTGCAAAAACCAAAGCGCTTCTTTGGCTCCGCTCGTAACATTGAAGACGGCGGTAGCTTGACCATTATAGCGACTGCGCTGGTCGAGACTGGCAGTAAGATGGATGAGGTCATTTTCGAGGAGTTTAAAGGCACTGGAAATATGGAGCTACACCTCGACCGTGGCCTTTCCGATAAACGTATCTTTCCCGCGCTGAGTATGGATAAGAGCGGCACGCGGAAGGAAGAACTACTCTATCATCCCGACGAAATGCTCAAAATTTATTCATTGCGCAGGGCAATGAAGGGCCTACCGTCTACAGACGCTATGGAAATGCTCATTCAACGGATCAAGAAAACCAATACTAATGCGGAGTTCTTGTTGAGCGTGGCTCGTTAATTTTTATCCTCACCATTTTCTACCCACCTTGACAATCATCTATCTGTGACCTCCGCCGACGAATTCGTTCTCCAATTATTAACTGACAAAGGGCTACTCGAAGAGAGTGCTATTGAGACTGCGCGCGCCAAAGTTAACGAGTCCGAGTATGACGGCAGCGAAGACACTGCTGCGCTTGAGGCGCTCGTCGCCGACCAGAGTATCACTCAGCAGCAGATCGCTGATGTGCTCGCCGAAGAGTTTAATATGGAGACAGTCAACCTGGCCGATGTTCGTGTCTCGACTGAAGCGCTAGAGGTCGTGCCTTTCGAGCTCGCAAATCGCTACAAGGTCATTCCTCTGGAAGTGGACGTCAGCGAAGCCGAACTCGCCGTATTTGACCCGCTCGATATGGACGCGATCGATAGTATTAGTCATGTTATTAAGCGCTCAATCACTTGCCGGGTCGCGCCGCTCGAAGAGATCGATAAGGCCATCCATCAATACTACGAAGGTGCTAAAGCAGGTGCGGTGGACGACATCTTTTCTGGGATGGAAGACCCCGACGCCGCTCCAACTCTAATTGATCTGCCCTCCGCCGAAGATGCCAGCGAAGAAGAAGCGCCCATCATTAAGTATGTCCACATGGTGAT
>CALBPO010000134.1 GCA_937899295.1 uncultured Opitutia bacterium | reverse complement strand
GTCGGGCTTCTTTTTGTGACTAGCTCGGTTGGTGGCACGCTGACGCGCTTTGCGGCTCCGCCCGTGCTGATGGTGGCTGATGCCTGGCACTGGGATCTGCCCTACATGTTCACGCACTTCGGTTGGCGTGCCGTGCTTGGTGTCGTCGTAGCGACAGTGATCTACTATTTTGTCTTTCGTAAAAACTTTGCCTCGCTGAAGGAGCGTGCTAAAGAGTTGCAGGCGTCAAAGACTGCTGAGCCAGAGCCTGAACCTGCACCATTATGGGTGATTCTCGTGCACCTGGCTTTTGTTGCTTGGACAGTATTTACACTGCATCACCCTGCCTTTTTCATCTGTGGTTTTCTCTTCTTTCTCGCCTTTACGATGGCGACGCACCACCATCAATACGATATTCAACTGAAGTCACCGCTACTGGTTGGCTTTTTCCTCGCAGGACTCGTCACGCATGGCGGTTTGCAGGGTTGGTGGATTTCTCCCGTTCTCAGCTCGCTAGCGGAAGTGCCGTTGTTCATCGGGGCGACTGTTTTGACTGCGTTCAATGATAACGCCGCGATTACATTCCTAGCCTCGCAAGTGCCCGCCTTTAGTCCTGATATTCTTGTGGCAGACAATTGGGTCTCCAAGACAGGTGCCGCCCTTGCCGATGCCCGCGGATTGGAATACGCAGTCGTGGCTGGAGCCGTTACCGGTGGTGGCCTCACGGTGATCGCCAACGCGCCCAACCCCGCCGGCCAGAGCATTCTCAATAAGCACTTTAAAAATGGCATCTCGCCCATCGGCCTCCTCCTTGGTGCGCTCTTCCCAACTCTAATCATGGCAGTTATGTTCATGGTTTTGCCTCACTAGGCTGATAGGTAAGAGGGATGAGTATACGCTTTTTGTCCCTGATAATGAAATCCTTCTCGCCAATCTTGATTCTATGCCTCGCCTCCTTGTGCTGTGCGGTTGAGCAGTCGGCTAGTAATGCTGATATTGAGCCTTTTGTTCGCTGGTTACTCGATGACGATGAGCGCCTCGAAAATGTGCGTTTCTCTGAAGTCGCTGAGGCCGTTTCCAGTTTCAAGGTCTTGC
Organism: uncultured Opitutia bacterium; assembly: GCA_937899295.1. Lineage (GTDB taxonomy): Bacteria > Verrucomicrobiota > Verrucomicrobiia > Opitutales > Coraliomargaritaceae > Thalassobacterium. The sequence continues at coordinate 2,884 of CALBPO010000134.1, read as the reverse complement.
CCGTTGATACCACGAAAGCGGTGGATTCGGCTATGCTGAGGCATCTGCAGGCATCACTCGATGCGATGCTTCTAGAATTGGCGAAACCGAAGAATCCGATCCATGCAGTAGGCCGAGTCAACGAGATCAGCCGTCATATCGAAGACTTCCTATTAATTCGTTTAAATGCCGCCGAGGCTTATGAATGTTCGATCCCAGCCAATGCGACGGGTCGAACCCAACGCTCCGGCTACCCAGACTTGAGGTTAGTTCACACGGCAAGCGAACGCGTCTTTTACATCGATCCAAAAGTTTATAAGCTGGGCAGTGAAACGAGTAGTTTCCGTACCTTTTATTTTGAACCGAAACTTGAGACAAATAAGATTTTAGACAACGCCAGTCATTTGATCGTCGGTATCGCGCACTCGGGCAAGGTGGAAGGCCGATGGCAGTTAGATACATGGAAGGTGATTGATTTGATCAACTTCCGTGTGCGGCTCAAAGCTGAGTTTCAATCCAGTAATCGTGAGTTGTATAGGGACGAAGCCGTCTTGGGCGAGAGTCAGTGATTGCGCACGATCTCTCTCGCGATGCGGTCTGGTGCAGTGCTAGCTATAGCAAACTTAGCCGCTCGACTATTCTTTCACTAATTCTATACCAGTGTCGGTGAATTGAATACGCCGCTCTTTGTAGAGTTTACCCAGACCTTGCTTGAAGGCCTTTTTGCTGGTGTCAAAAGTCGTGCGGATATCTTCAGGGCTGCTTTTGTCGTTGAAGGGCATTTTACCGCCAGCGGCTTCGAGCTTTTCTAGGATGATTTGGCTCACGCCAGTTACGCGACCGTAACCGGAGGGGTCACGGCGGAGGTCGATTTTGCCGTCGTTGTGCACTTTCTTGATGTATCCCGTAAACTGGTCGCCGGGTTCTAGCACGTCGGAAGTCTCTTCGTGGTAGAGTAGGCCGCGGTAGCGCTTATCAATGATCGATTTGAAGCCTAGTGGTGAGTCGCCGTAGATAAGTACCTGCACGGCATCGCCCACTTCGTAGGGAGGCTTCTCGGGTGGTAGGTGATTGTGTAGGCGAGTAGAGGCTACGATGCGGTTGGTATAGTCGTCTACATAGACAGCAACGACGGCGCCGTCACCTTCAGTGTAGTGGACGTCACCTTGCTCGCGGAAAGGCAGCAGCAAATCTTTACTCAAGCCCCAGTCGAGAAAGGCTCCGGCGGTAGGGTGAACGCTGATTACCTCGAGATATGCGAATTCACCAACCTTAGCGAGAGGGGTCTCTGTAGTGGCGACGAGTCGGTCTTCGGAGTCGTTATAGACGAAACACTCGACTTCACTGCCGATAGTCATCTCGGGCATGACATAACGAGTGGGCATGAGGATTTTATCATGTTGCCCACCATCGAGGTAAAGACCGTGGTCGCTCTCTTCCAGTATGGTTAGGGTGTTGTATTTTCCGATATCGGCCATGTCGTTTTTGTTAAATTTTGATTCAGTTCATTATGTAAGCCCTCCCATTCGCTGAGCAGGTAAACTCTCCCTAGCAGGAGATAACTTTTAGCCCCCCTTTTTGTATAAATAGGTGAGGTCGACTTACCCGACAGGGGGCGTCTATTGTGAATTTATTAGTTAATGCGAGTCTCTGCATAGAAGTTACATCCGTTCTAAAAGCATCCGCAAAATCACTTGGCTTATCAGAAGGACTTGATCTGAAAGGTGTAACTTTCGCAACTCTCTCATCTTCACTTTCAGGAAGGCCGATCCAGTAATCTAGTTCAAGTGGTTTACTTATTTCGTCATTAAAAAATTGACCTAATGATTTTCCAGATACTCTTCTAATCAGTTCTCCTATGAGCCAACCACTAGTTATCATGTGATAACCCATTTCCTCACCCGGTCTCCAAAAAGGTTCTTCCTCTTGTAGCAATGTAGTCATATAATCCCAATCTAAGAATCCGCCCTCTTTTACTTGAGTCTTAAGTGCAGGCAGTCCAGCTGAATGATTTAAAATCATTTCTACTGTTGTCTCTTCTTTACCTTTTTGGGCATATTCAGGCCAGTATTCACTTACTTTTGCTTTTGAGTTTAACTCTCCTCTATCTATCAATAAATGTGCACAAAGTGCAAGAGCTGCTTTGGTGCTTGAAAAAGCAACGGAAAGAGTTTTCTCACTCCATTCATTTGTTCTTTCTTTATTTTTATGCCCTGCCCACAAATCTACAGCGATTTCTCCGTCTACAACAACACAGAGAGATGAACCTATCTCTTCATATTTTTCAAAGTTTTGTGTAAAGGTCTCCGCTACTTCTTGAAAATCTTCATGACAGTACCCTTTAATTGGAAGTGATGATTGAAATGTTGTCTCTACAAAATTATCTTCAGTGGTCACAATTTTTATTCTAACTAATTTGAATTACGTTTGTTTTATCTAATTATGAGAACTAAAAGATAAAGCAAAGTAACAATAAAACCAATCCCTGTGCGCAACTTATTCAACCTTTTCTTAATAAAGTTGTTTTATCATGTTTAATAATTTCAAAGAGCTACTGTTTAAACAAAAGGAAATCAATTTTGAAAAATAAACCAAATATGGGCGTAACAGTTGCTCTTGGTACAGCTATAGGAGCAGGAATGTTTTCTGCTACAAATGAACCTGTGTGGATTGCATTAGGTATTGCAATTGGGGCAGCTCTTGGTGCTGGACTAAATAAAGCCAACAACACAACAGAAAACTAATCCACAGTACTAATTTCTATTTGTAACTGTGACTTCTTCCTTGTAAGGAAAGCGCTCAGTTTACAATACCTTTAGGTGGCTCACCATAGCCCCATTCTTTAAGCAGTCTCTTAGCTTCACGGAGAATGGTTTGATCGGTATCAGAATATTTAATCTTAATT
>CALBPO010000133.1 GCA_937899295.1 uncultured Opitutia bacterium | reverse complement strand
ACCTCATCACCCAAGCAATCTCTCAAATTCCTGAAAGCCTGAAGTCTATTTCGATTCCAGTGGATCGCCACAAGCTTGCCCGCCGCCGCTGGCGTGGCACGGCGACCGATGGTACCGACTTCGGTTTTGATGTGAGTGACGCACTCGTACATGGCGATTGCGTCTATACGACAGATACAATTGCCTATGTGATCGAGCAAATGCCCGAAGACTGTTTTCTGTTAGCCCTGAAAGAAGCCAAGGAGAGCGCGTGGATTGGCTGGATGATTGGCAACCTGCATTTTAAGGCTGCTTTTAGTGAAGAGGGGCTGCTCGTCCAAGACGACTTGGCGGTCGAACAAATGTTGGATCGCGAGCATATCCACTACCAACGCGTGCAAAGAATCTTCCAGCCGAGCAAGCAAGGGGGGCACTCGCACGATCACGACCATGCGCATAGCCATAGTCATTAAGTGATGGATGAAGCAGATCAGTCTGCTGCGTGGGTGCCTGCGCTTTTACAAGTTTCGGATCCTTTATTTCCCACGGGTGCATATGCCCACTCGATGGGGCTGGAGCAATGGGCGGCGACATGCGGCTATACTAGCGGCGATGATTTGATGGAGTTCTTTCAGCAGCATGCTGGCCCCGCCTTAGCGCGTCTCGAGTTGCCCTACCTACGTTTGGTGCGTGATGCCATCGTTCTAGAAGATTGGTCGACAGTTTTGGAATTGGATGCAGAGATTGACGCATGGAAGTGGGCGAACGAAATTCGCGAAGCCAGTATTTCTCAAGGGCGTGGCCGCTTGCGCTTACTGAAAAAATTATGGAAGAGCTCGCCGGAGATTGAGATCTACGCGGACGCTTTTGCTTTGGGTAAGGCACGCGGGCATCATCTAGTCGTCGCGGCTTTGCAGTTTGAACTTTTAAAGGTACCGGGTGATGCGGCCTTAATGGCCTACGGCTACCAAAGGCTCGCCAATTATGCTTCGGCATCCATTAAGCTTCTCAGAATTAGCCCAGAGTCTGCGCAAATAGCTTTAGCGGCGGGCTTGGAGCAACTTAATGGATGGGTCGCAGCTTCTAAGTCAGTAAAACGGGAATCTGCCGGGTGGCTTGCTCCTGCTTTTGATATTTCCTCGGCACGTCACGCCACAGCCTTTTCCCGACTCTTCATCTCCTAATTCTTTATCATGACAGAATCAAATCCCTCACGTCCTGTTCATATCGGTATAGGAGACCGTGTCGGCTCTGG
>CALBPO010000132.1 GCA_937899295.1 uncultured Opitutia bacterium | reverse complement strand
TTGATAGCGGAGCTCTAAGCGGTAATCTGGAAGCGAGGGGCGTTGCATGACGGCGACCTCGACAAGCTCTAAGAGTTGGTCTAGATAATCTTTGCCAATCGATTCGAGTAGGATGGGTCCGAAATAATAATTAAGCGATTCGTGCTCGTAGATGACATACCATCCAGTGTCGAGCTTGGCGGAATCGTCTAATAGATCGCCAGGATAGCGTTGGTCGAAGTCTACCTTGGATAAAAACCCCGCAAATGGCATCGCGGCCTCATCAATCACGCTGACGGGCGTTGCTTTTAGTAGTGCCGGGATAACAAAAAACAATAGCGCAAGTGCTTGCTCGCGCCCGAATAATCCTAATACGCGGGCAATACGAACAAGCTCGCATGCTAATGAGTTATGCATGAAAGAGCTCATAGTCCACTCGGCAGGTTAGTGCCATAGTCACCGTCTAGGCTGAGATTACCGCGCGTTCCACCGCTGGCTTCTTGACCTGCTGCAGAGGTATAGTCGTTTCCCCCTGGAGGTAGGGTCCTTTTGTCAGATAATAAGCTAGCTGAACTAGTGCTTTCTTTAGATCGATTGACCTCGATCGTCTCTTGCGCGCCTACGCCACCAAAACCAAAGTCTTCAAAATTACGTGTTACTTGACTGCCGAAACCAGACCCGCCTGATTGGGCACCGGACGGTTCGGCCGTTGGTCTACTGCCGGAACCACCGCCTACAAAGCTAGCCTCATCTTTACTGGTGGTTTCGCTGGAACCACCACCCTTGGTGGTTACTGTTGAGTCTGAAAGTGGCGTTGCAGTGCTGTCGCTACTTTCTCTACCGCCTTCACTGGTAGAACCATCTTTTGAACTAGTACTTACCACTGCTTCGCCGCTGCCTGGGCCGCCGACGCTCTCTATATCTCGTTGTTCACCCCCCTCACTGCCGCCGCCGGGATCAGGCGAACCAGCGGTCGATCCAGATTCCGAGTCATAGCTGCGCGTAGTGACGCGACCGTCGAAGAGATCTGGATCGGGCTTAGCAAAAAGGGAGATAGCAGAAGAGAGGCACACAAAAGTAGAGATCCAAAACTTCAATGGAGAATTTCGATTGTAATGGAAGCGCGCAGTGCTTTGAAATAGAGGTGCCGCCCGGCTTGACGGGCGAAACGAGTTTACCGCCCCACTACTCTGGCCAGAAGTCAATGAAGCAGCTATAGCTTTTCGGTGCATTCGACGGTAATCTTTGGATTAGGCTTGGTGGCATCAACCTTAAGCTCGATCTCGACACTTTCGTATCCAGAACGACTACCACGGACTTTGTAGACATCAGGAAAGAGTTTCAATTTTTCTTCCCTGAATCGATCGGGTGGCAGAACACCGATCATACTGACGTAGGTGCGCTTATCAGACTCTATCGTCACCTCAACTTCGTTCAACTGGGCGGCGAGCGCAGCGCGTATGCGAGCTTCTTCGGCCTGCAGACTAGGTCCAACGGTGCTAGGTCGGCTGGCCATAGCCTCATTAAAAAGTTTTGCGGCAATCGGAAAACGCCCGTCTTTAATCTGTTTCGTGGCGGCGGCTAGACTTTGACTATAACGAATATTAGCAAGGTAGAGGCTAGAGGCTTTTTCGAGCCCTGCGCGGGCCTCTTCAGAATCGGGCGCGAGCGCAAGGGCTTCTTTGTAGAAATTACGAGCTACTTCGTAGCGGCCAGACTTCAAAGCTTCGAAACCATCGGCGAAGAGAATTTCTAAGCGAGCAACTTTATATTTTTCTTTGAGTTCGACAAGGCGAGCTCGTTCTTCGGGGGATGACTTCATCTGCAACGCAGCTTCAAGGGAGACGACCGCTGCGCCGAGGTCGCCCGCTTGTTCGGCCTGAACAGACCCATCGACGAGTGCCTGGAAATCCCGCGCAATTATGCGAGCTTCCAGTGAGGCGCATTGATTGCGAATGAAGGGATTATGTTGATCTTCAATTGCCAAACGCTCGAACGCGGCGAGCGCGCCTTCAAGGTCGCCACTGGCTTCAAGTGCACGGATAGCTTTGACCTCTTCAGCGATACCTTCGAGCGCAGCCACCATGACTAGGCCATCCGCTGCAACCGCATTCGCCCTATCGAGATCGAGAACAGACTCGAAAGCAGTGCGAGCGCCAGCAAGCTTGTAAGTCTCCATAGCCGTAGCCGCGGCTCCTAGCAGACCAGCTATTTGCTGAATGGCTCGGGCTTCCATATCACCAAGAATTGTGCCTGTCACCTCGAAGTCGCCGATGGCGGCTTGATACTCGGCCGCATTGAGCGCGCGGAGTGCAGTATCATAGGTCTCGACAGCTTCGCGGTAAGTATTTTCGAAGGAAGATTTTAGGTAGTCGAGGCGCTGTAGTTCTGAGTAGACCTTGTCATTCAGGGCGCGCGCTTTTTCGACCAGCGCGAGCGCAGCTAGTTGGGACTCGGCTGCTTGAACAACTCGGGAGTAATATTTGGCTGCGTGGTCTGGCTTGCCCTTGCCCATAGCATCTCTGCCCTTCTTCGCATTGCGTTTGAGCTCAGACATAAAATCGAGCGATACATCACCCTCTCGCAGCGCTTTGGCGAGA
>CALBPO010000131.1 GCA_937899295.1 uncultured Opitutia bacterium | reverse complement strand
TTCTAGTCATCATTCCGGTCTGTATTTTGGTCGTGGTGGACATGCTAAGTATGTGGGTCGGCGTGGGCATCGGCATCGCTGGGTCCATCATGCTTTGCACCCTACTTTATCCGCTCATGCTCTGTTGGGTAATCATGCTCTATTACGTAGTGCAGGCAGATGAGCTGCCAATAAATGCCTCTGAACAATGAAGACGGAGATTCCAGAGTTGGGGGTTTCGCATGCGGACTGCCAAAATACACCGAGCCACTCTACAAGCGGGGGCCTTATTCTTAGCTCTAAGAAATGGAAGCAGCTCGCCACACAGCACCGAGAGCGAGCGGAACACTGGACGATGCCCTATCGTAAGCGGCGCGCCTCGGGGCAAATGCACCCGATCTACGACTTTTTGTTTATCTACTATCGATACAAGCCCTCACACTTAGAAGCATGGCACCCAGGCCATGGCGTCAGCCTAGAGCAAGCCCCCGTTGGCGAGACTTTTAAAGAGGCCTACTATCGCCTTGAAAATGGCTGCACATCGCTGGACCCCTCACGGATGAAGGAGACGACGCGCCATCGATTAGAAATGGCGCTGCGCCTCTGCCAAAATGTAAGCGCTCGCCCAGCCACATTTGGTTGCTTTGGCATGCATGAGTGGGCCATGGTCTACCAAGGCGATACAGAAAGCGAAGTCCGCCACGCAGAGCGACTGCCTTTGCGGCTCTCTCAAGATGCGACGGATGCCTTTGTGCGAAGCCGTCCGATTCAATGCAGCCACTTTGATGCGTTCCGATTCTTTAGCCCAGACGCAAAAGATTTTAACCGCAACCAACCAGGCAAAGACACGCGTTTAGACAACGAGCAATGTGGTTGCCTACACACTAACATGGATCTCTACAAGCTGGCGACTCAGTGCATGCCATGGGTCGGTTCAGAGCTACTATGGAAGTGCTTCGAGTTCGCCTTGACTGCGCGGCAACTCGACATGCAGGCGAGCCCTTATGATTGCACTTCGCTCGGTTTCGAACCAATCAAGGTAGAGACCTCTGCGGGAAAACTCGAATATGAGCGTCAGCAGCGTGCGTTGAGCGAGGCTGCTAAGCCATTGCGCGAGGAATTAATCCGGCGACTGGAGAATATCTTGGCTTGAAATAAGGGTTTTTGAGTTATTTCTGAACACTTCTGTAGGAATACGTTCTGATAAACTTGCCTTCGTAATATGGGGTCTTTGACTGCCCAATTTATGTTTGAATACGATTTATAATGAGAATCTTAGACTTACCCATCCTCGCCTGCCTACTTAGCGCATCCCTAGCCTCGCCGCTCATATCTCAAGCTTTGCCCGAAGGCGTCGAACATGTCCAGACACTCGATGGTATTGAAGAGTATCGCCTCAGCTCAAACGGTCTTGGCATCCTACTGATGCCGAATGAAGGACTCCCTGTAGCCACTGTCATGGTGACTTACAAAGTCGGCTCGCGTAACGAGGTCACAGGCACGACGGGGGCGACGCATATTCTTGAGCACATGATGTTTAAGGGCACTGAAAAATTTAATAGCGCCGAGGGTTCCGATTATTCCAGCCAGATGGAGCGCATCGGCGCACGTGCCAACGCCACCACCTGGTTTGACCGCACCAATTACTACGCAACGATGCCGAGTGAATATGTGTCGATGACAATTGAACTCGAAGCCGACCGTATGCGCGGCCTCTTGATCCGCGAGGAAGACCTCGCCTCAGAAATGACCGTTGTGAGCAATGAGTATGAGCGTGGTGAAAATAGCCCCGTGCGCACGCTGATCAAAGAGCTCTTCGCCACCGCCTACATGGCGCACCCTTATAGCCATCCTACTATTGGCTGGCGCTCAGACATCGAGAGCACCTCGGTCGAAAAACTACGTAAATTTTACGACACCTACTACTGGCCAGAGAACGCGGTCATCACCGTGATCGGCGGCTTCGACAAAGTTGAAACACTCGCTGCCATTGCCGAGCAATATGGTAAAGTCCCCTCTGCCCCGCAGGCCATCCCCGTCGTCGAGACGACCGAACCGGAACAACTGGGGCCGCGTCGCGTCACGATCAAACGCGCGGGTCAGGTCGGCGTCGTCATGCTGGGATACAAGGTGGCCGAAGGCAGGCACGAAGACTGGGCCGCCCTCACCTTACTTAAACAAATACTGGGAGCGGATAAGACGGGGCGCCTCTATCGCGCACTTGAAGATAAGGGTAAAGCCAACGCCACTTTCACCTTTGCGCCACAACTACATGACCCCGGTCTCTTTATTTTCGGCGCCTACCTAACACCAGAAGCTAACCACGAAGAAGCCGAAGCGGTCATCCTCAAAGAGATCGAGACTCTGATAAGTGGCGGCGTTGATCTCGACGAGCTAGCACGAGCTAAATCCGTCATTCAAGCGGGGACTTTCTACGGACGCGACGGCACCTATGGGATCGCTGATCAGATCAACGAAAATATCGCGATGGGTGACTGGTCGGCATATGTCAATTTACCAGAAGCAATCCAAGCTGTCTCCATAGATAACCTTAAAGAAGTCGCACGCAAATATTTCATCGAGCGCAATTGCACAACTGGTTGGTTCGTTCCCGAGGTGCTCAACACCCTTAGTGCCAGCCTAGATGCAATGCCCGCACCCAACTACTATCGCGATCCCGCCATTTTCGGAGAATTACATAACCTAGAAAATACTGACGAACTAGCCTCTCCCAAGGCTACGAGTTCAGCCAAGTCCGTCGTTGACTTCAGCTCACAAATGCAACGTGCCCAGATTGGCGACATTGAACTCATTGCCATCGACCTACCCATCGATAATGTCGTTTCTTTCGTCGGCAGTATCGCCGCGGGCGACAGCCTTAGTCCAGCGGATGCTCCCATGCTTGCTACTCTAACTGCGGCCATGTTAGATCAAGGCACAGCCAATCAAGACCGCTTTCAAATCGCTGAAAAACTCGACCGGCTTGGTGCCAACCTAAGTTTCAGCTCGGGCGATCAAAGCCTCAACTTTTCGGGGAAATTCCTACGTGCCGATGCCGGCTCTTTTCTTCAAATTCTTGCGGATCAGTTACGTAATCCAGCCTTCGAAGCCGAAGTATTCGAGACTCTAAAAAGTCGCCAAGAAGCTAGTCTACTACAAGCCATTGATAACCCTGACTACCGCGCTGGTGCTCTACTCTCTCGTATCCTCTATCCCGAAGATCACATCAACTACAGCACGCCGATCAACAAGCTGAGGACCGACATTGAAGCCACTAATGTCGAAGATTTAGCAGTATTTCACGCTGCTCACTATGGCACCTCCTCAATGCAGCTAATCTTTACAGGAGACATTGACTTTGAACAACTCAAGGCCGCCGTTGGCAACGCCTTCGACGGTTGGGAGGGTGGGAGCGACTACCCCGAACTCGATACCTTGCCCAACAAAAATGCCGAATTCGCCGAACGCATTTATATTGAGGACAAGACCAGCGTCGCGGCCCGTTTTGGTTTCAATACCGGGCTGCAACGTACCGATGACGACTACCTCCCATTCATGGTAGGCAACTATATCCTTGGCGGCAGTTTCCACTCTCGACTCATGACAGAAGTCCGTAAAAACCGCGGGCTCACCTACGATATCCGCGCTCGTCATCAAGGCGATATTCTAACCAATGGCAATTGGATCTTATCAGCCAGCTTTTCACCTGGTGCATTAAATGAAGGTCTTCAAGCCGCCCGCGAAGTCGTCTCGCAATGGTTTGACGATGGCGTCAGTGATGAGGAGGTTGCGGCCGCCATTGAAACTCTGACTGGTTCTTACATCGTCGGTCTCTCCAATACTGGTAGCGTCGCGGGGCAGGTTCACAGCTTTATACAACGCGGCTTTGACCCCAAATACATCGACGAATACCCACTCCTCCTTCGCCAATTGACCACCGAAGAGGTGAACCATGCCATTCGCAAATACTTTGATCCCAGTCTAGTCACGGAAGTCGTCGCGGGTTCTCTCGCCCACGCTCCCGATTCGAGTGCCGAAACTAATGAGAACCTAGCCATTACGGTGCGCCTGGATGCGCCAGATGCAGGCTGGCGGCTCCAGATCGAATCGATCCACCGCGACAGTGAGAATATAGTGGTCTATTCGCAGCTTAGCCGCGATCCCGATAACATGTCCGCCCAAGTTATCAGCACTGTGGCAGATACCGTTAAAATTGACCTCAGCCATTCCGACCTCCCTGTGCGTCACTATATAAGTGGCAAGACTTGGGACTGGGGCGACACGGGAGAATACACCTTCATTGATAGCCCTGAAATCATCAACCAAGTTCTCCAAACATCCGATTTACTTTTCGAATTAGAAAAATAATCGACTCTGCATCAACTTATATTTCTAAATTCCTAATCCTGAAAGACTATGCCAAAAATCGACGTCGAAACCCTCAAATTCATTCTTCAGCGCAACGAACCTGACATCCGCAAGGTCAACGAGATCATGCAAGAGATCGAGATGGAGCTTAAAGCCGAAGAGGAAGAAAAGCTTAATCGCCCGCCCCCCGTGAAGAAGCAATTCTCCATCCTGATCGCCGACGTCGAGGGCGAGCTTAAAGATAAAGACCTCACTGGCTGGGTTGTCCAGATCCCCGAAGACGACAGCGTGAGCCTTTGTCCCGAACGCATCATCAACGCAGCTTACGAGTTTAACACTACACCTAAGGGCCAACGTATGCCCGTAGAAACCATCGGTGAAGCCTGCGAAGCCGTCACAGCCAAACTATTCAAAGAGCAAAACATCTGGATCAAAACTAAAGTGCCCGTCTTAGCGGTGACCACCGCCAATAAGATCCCGATGGCAAAGGTTGAGTGACGATCTGGAGTCTCGGATCGAGCCCCTCACCTGACTCGAAACGCAGCAGATATAAAAAAGGCCGGACATTGCTGCCCGACCCTTTTCATAAAATGGGTCTATGCGATTAGTGCTTAAAGTGGCGCTTGCCAGTGAAGACCATGACCATGTCACGCTCGTCGGCAGCAGCAATCACTTCGTCGTCGCGGACGGAGCCGCCTGGTTGAATCGCTGCGATGGCACCGGCTTCGGCTGCGGCGATGAGACCATCGGCGAAAGGGAAAAATGCATCAGAGGCGACAATGGAACCTTTGAGGTCAAGGCCAGCTTCTCCTGCTTTCCAGACTGCGATCTTAGAGCTATCAACCCGAGACATCTGCCCTGCGCCGACGCCCAGAGTGCGCTCACAACCAGCGTAAACGATCGCGTTGGATTTCACGTGTTTGACCACGTTCCAGCCAAACGCCATGGCGCGCATTTCTTCGGGTGATGGCTGGCGCTTGGAGACGATCTTCCAGTCGCTGGGACGATCCGGCATAGTGTCGCGGTCTTGCATAAGCACGCCGCCGACTACGGAGCGAATCTCTCGTAAGGAGTCCGCTGGTAAGCTGGCTTTAACTGTCATCAGTCGCAGGTTCTTTTTCTTGGCGAATACCTCACGCGCGGCTTCAGTGAATGCGGGTGCGATGATCACCTCGCAGAAGATCTTGCTGATGATCACAGCGAGGTCGGCATCCATGGTTTGGTTGACTACAATGATACCGCCGAAAGGCGCTTGCTGATCGGTGATAAAGGCCTCCTCCCATGCTTCGAGAAGCGTATCGGCCGAGGCCACCCCACAGGGGTTGGTGTGCTTTAGTATGGCGACAGTGGGCTTTTGGAACTCACCGATCAAGTAGGTCGCGGCGGTGATGTCGATGATGTTGTTAAAGCTTAATTCCTTACCTTGTAGCTGCACGAAGCAATCGAAGAAGCTGCCATAAAGCGCTGCCTTTTGGTGTGGGTTCTCGCCGTAGCGTAGACATTGTACTTGGGGAAGATCCATCTTAAGCTCTGAAGGGATTCCAGAAATATCCTCAAGCCTTGGTTCCTCGGAAACTTGATCATTAAGGTAGGTAGCAATGGCGCCATCGTATGCTGCGGTGCGTTGAAACACCTTGAGCGCTAGCTCGCGGCGAAGCTTTTGCGTAGCGGCTTCGTCGCCCATCGCAGTGAGCACACGGTCGTAATCCGCTGTATCGACCACAACAGATACGGAGGCGTGGTTCTTCGCCGCAGAACGGAGCATGGAGGGGCCACCGATATCGATATTCTCAATGGCCAACTCAAAAGTGACATTGGGTTTGGCCACAGTTTCCTCAAATGGGTAGAGGTTCACCACCACGAGATCAATCATCTCGATCTTGTGCTCGGCAGCGGCACTCATGTGATCCTCTTTGTCGCGGCGCGCGAGAAGACCGCCATGAATCTTTGGGTGCAGTGTCTTGACGCGGCCTTCCATCATCTCAGGGAAACCCGTATAGTCACTCACTTCAGTCACAGGGATGCCCTCTTCTTCAAGGAGCTTGGCGGTACCACCAGTGGAAAGTAGGCGGTAATCGTGTTGCTCGACTAGCGCTTTAGCGAAGGATACGAGGCCTGATTTATCACTAACGGAGAGGAGTGCGTTTTTTTGCATAGATAAAAGGAACTTTGTTATTAGAAATAGAAATTTGCGTCAGCTTGGATCATGTAATCGATTGAGCGAAAATAAACAAATTACTTCCTTTCAGGTCGTGGGAAGAGGATGGCTTTTTCGCCAAGGGCCTTGCCTTCTAATTTGCTACCCCACTCTAACTGGCCCTCAAGGCGATCGAAGCTTTCCGCGCCGACTAAGCCACGGATCTTATCAGAAATCTCTGGCATGACCGGAGTCAGCATGACAACGGCGAGACGAAGGGCTTCGGCCATGGTCGCTAATGAAGTGCGGAGCGCCGCTTGATCTGCCGCTTCTTCGGACTTAGCGAGTTTCCACGGAGCACGGGTCTCGGCGTATCGGTTGATGCCAGAAACGAAGGTAAAGATCCGTTCAAGCGCTTTATGAAACTGGAAATTTTCGAAGAGCGAGATGAGCTCTTTAGCAGTGTCCTTCCAAAGTGCTTTAAGCTCTTTTTCGGGAGCGCCTTCGAAGCAGGCGTCGAGCAGGGCAAGGGCCAGTGTCGGTTCGACGCAAAGCACGCCGAGGGGCGAGTTGTCGGTTTTGACGACAAGCTGAAATGGGTCGTGGTCCTGGAG
>CALBPO010000130.1 GCA_937899295.1 uncultured Opitutia bacterium | reverse complement strand
CCATGACCCAGGTCTGCGGGATGACTTTAGCCAGTGCTTTGTAGGACTGTTTCGAAAGGTTTTCGCGCCAGAAGTCTTCGAGGATGTGGTGATGGAAAAGAGCGAGGTTAAGCTTCTCTTCTTGGAAGGGGCGCATTGGCGGAGTCAAACGGACTTGCGCCGCTTCACCGGCTTTGAGTAAGAAGTTCGCTATCGAGACATTCGCCAAATCAAAGAGCTCCCAGAAGCGGTAAATAACATCCACCTTTTGTGGATCTCCGTCGATTCCGACGCAGATATCTTCGCCTAAGGGCATGACATCGTCTGGATGGAAGACGTGGACGCGCTTGCCGAGTTGTCGAAGTTGAGAGGCCAACCACTCCATCTCAGGGCGGTAAGTTGCCGCTTCATCACTGACGAGAATTGCGATATAGGGTGCCTGCTGGTTTGGCGCTCGCTGTGCCAATGCGGTATAAAATGCGTCGACCATGTCTTGCGTGCCCGATCCGACTAATGAATCACCATGCACCTGGGCATAAAGCCGATTGAGAAATGCCGTCAGGCCAATCCCACCAGGTACGGAATCGATCTCGGTCATGGCAAACCCATCATCCGTGACCAGAAGGTCGGGGCGAATCACTATGGGCATGGCGCCGCGTAGTGCCTTTGCCCTCGCGTGCTGGACAAGTGCCTCTGGCTTACCACGATCCAGATAGGCCGCCACCCATGGTGCTTTAAGTAGTCGGTTGCGGAGCAAGTTCTTTCCTTCAGCCGAGCGCAGATAGAGTGTTTCCTGCGCCTTGTAAAATTCATAGCATGCCCGCCCAATCTGCTCGATCTGTCTAATCTGCGTAGAACTAAGGGGAAAGGCCTCGGGCGAGTAGCGCCAGGTCTTGTTTTCGAACAGGCTCTGATCAGAAAATGCACGAACAGCCTCTTGGTGGCTGAGGCTCCTAGGATTTGCTAGAGACTCACTCATCGGCAAATTCTCGATCTGCGGCAGCCTTCCTTGAGGTAGGCCCACCGGCGCGGAGCCAGGCATGGACGAAGGGGTCGAGCGCACCATCCATGACGGCCTGAACATTCCCCGTTTCGACGCCAGTCCGTAAGTCTTTAACCATCTGGTATGGCTGGAAGACGTAAGAGCGGATCTGGTTACCCCAAGCGATCTCGCCCTTTTCGCCGTAGAATTTCTCCATCTCACTGCGCTTCTCATCCTCCAATTTCTCATAGAGGCGCGACTTCAGGGTCTTCATCGCGGTGGCTTTATTTTTGATCTGCGAGCGCTCGTTTTGGCAGGTCACAACGATGCCACTCGAGAGGTGCGTGAGGCGCACGGCAGACTCGGTTCGGTTAACGTGTTGGCCGCCCTTTCCACTTGCGCGATACACGTCAGTACGGATATCAGCCTCGTCGATCTCAATGTCGATGTCGTCTTCAATTTCTGCAATCACATCTACGGAAGAGAACGAAGTATGCCGGCGCGCATTGGAGTCAAACGGGCTGATACGAACGAGACGATGCACGCCACGCTCGGCTTTGGCGTAGCCGAAAGCATTGGTCCCCTCGATCCGTATAGTCGCTGAACTGACACCCGTCTCTTCCCCGGGCTGAATATCAAGGACTTCCGTTTTAAAACCTGCCTGCTCTGCCCAGCGCGTATACATGCGTAGCAACATATCTGCCCAATCACAACTCTCGGTGCCTCCCGCTCCGGAGTTAACAGTTAGGAAGGCATTACAAGAGTCGTGCGGTCCGCTGAGGAATGAAGCCAGCTCTAGCTCGTCTAGCTTCGGCTGTAAAAGCCGCAGTGTATCGATGATTTCTTGTTGATAGGCCTCACCCTCAGGGTCTTCGCCTATTTCGTCGACGAGTTCGAGCATAGCCTTCAAGTCGTCCATCTCTTTTCTAAAGGCGCTGGATGGGTTGACTACATTTTTTAGACGATTCGCCTCGGTGATCACCGTTTGCGCAGCCGCTTGGTCATCCCAAAAACTACCCTCAGACATCTGCGTTTCGAGGACATCGATACGTTCTTTCTTGGCATCTCCGTCAAAGATACCTCCATATATGCCCTGCACGGCGAGTTATCTCCTCCATTTGCGAACGGACTTCAGGTGTGATCAAATTCATATCCCAGAGTGCAACAAAGCCCGCCGAATATTAAAGATAAAAATGAACCTCTCACTTTTCGATTATCACCTCCCCAAGGAATTAATCGCGCAGGAACCCGCCACCGTGCGTGATGCCTCTCGCCTCATGGTAGTTGACCGCAAGACGCGCTCGGTCTCTCACGCCCAATTTTCCGAGATAGGACAATACCTACCGAATCGCCCGCGCTTTTTTCGTAACAACGCCGCCGTGCTGAAGGCACGCATATTCGGGCAACGCCCCACTGGCGGCAAAGTCGAGTGCCTGCTACTCCAACCTGCTGAAGATGCATTGACTTGGTGGTGCTTATTAAAGCCAGGCAAAAAAACTTTCACATCTGGTAGCTTTGAAATCGCGGGGGAATACAGCGCGCAGGTGCTTGAAGTTGGCAAGAACGGCAACTACCGCGTCCGCTTCCACCCTGAGCGCGATGAATCCATGACCGAGCTCTCGGAGCGACTCGGCATATTGCCGCTCCCACCCTACATTGAGCGGACTGATGATGACCCTAGGCGCGACAATGACAACAAGCGTTACCAGACCGTCTATGCGGACTTCGACAAACGCATCGCCGTGGCCGCACCAACCGCGGGGCTACACTTCACACCCGAACTGATCACCGAACTGGAAAATGGCGGGGCCCATTTTCACGACCTCACCTTACAAGTCGGCATCGGCACCTTCCACCCCATTCAAGTCGAGAATATTGAAGACCACAATATACACCATGAATGGTATGAAATTCCCGCCAGTGCCTTCGCCGAGCTAAGGAAGCCCGAAGCCGGCGCGCGCATCGCCGTCGGCACGACCTCCGTCCGCTCAATCGAAGACGCCATGCGCCGCACGCAACTATCTCCTGAGACTTTCATCACTCCCTCAGGCTCCGTGCAAGCTGAGGCCGACATCTACATCTACCCGCCCAGTGAATTTGCAGCCATCGACGGCATGATTACTAACTTCCATCTGCCAAAATCGACACTACTCTGCCTCGTCGCCGCCTTTCTCACGCCTGGCAGTGAAGAAGGCATCCAGTGGCTCAAGGCACTTTACGCCGAAGCCATCGCG
>CALBPO010000129.1 GCA_937899295.1 uncultured Opitutia bacterium | reverse complement strand
CCAAGGATCTTCTCCGGCTTCCGCACCAGGAGGTGGTGGAGTTCCCCTTACTTATGCAAATACGCAATTTAATCCCAACTACAGCAGACCCGCGAGTACATCGGAAACGACTTTCGGAACCAGTACTACGAGTGCCCCTGTGACTTCCTTGAGAGAATCAGCACCTTCCACGACTCCAGCGCCAACCAACAAACTAACAGCCGCCCCTGTCTATGTCTATGGCAGCGCCGGAGTACCTCTTAGCAGACCTGGTGTTGGTATCACGGATGCTCCAACTGGAGTGCCAAGCTCTAGTCCTAGCAAGTATCCAACACCATTGCCAACGAACCTTCCTACTCCCATCCCAACTCCTTCTCCTACTAATGTTCCCACATTGAAGCCTACAGCAGCTACACCAACAGACACGCACAGACACGCTACGAATTAAATATAGTTATTAGCTATCATGTCACAACGCATCACACGCATCAATGCATTGCTTCAACGCGAGATCAGCGAACAAATGCGGCGGTATTATCGCGCCGATACTGCAGCTATCACAATTAGTGATGTCTCTGTCTCTGCGGATTTACGTAATGCCAAGATCTATTACTCGGTGCTCGGTGACGATGCCGAGATCGCAGCCAGCCAGAAGCTTTTTCGTAGGATCGGTAAAGACATCCGCCAGCGGGTGAGCCGCGAGATAACGCTTAAATACTTCCCGACTTTTTATTATACCTACGATCCATCGCTAGAACGAGGGGCGGAGATCAACGAAATCCTCGATCAACTCGACCAAGAATCAAAATGACAGATAAAAAGTTCTACGCCGAAGACAGCGCACGCTTCGCCGCCGCGATTGAAAAATTAAAAGGCCAAAAAGTCGCCGTGCTTGGTCACCAGCGTCCTGATGGAGACTGCATTGGCTCCACTGTCGCCGCTGTTCGTGTATTAATGAGCCTCGGCATTGAAGCCATTGGCCTAAATCGCGACGCCACGCCAGCGACCCTTGAAGCTTTTGTTGGCAAGACTCCGATGGCTCTAGCTGCCGACTTTATACCCGATGGTCACGTGGCCGTGTCTGTTGATTGCGCTGACTTCAAGCGCGTAGGCGATCGCCTTAATGAGCTCTTTCCTGAAGTCGCGCTGAACGTCGATCACCACATTTCTAATAAGCTGTACGGTAAGGAAAACCTAGTCATCGCGACTGCTTGTGCCACCGCAGAGATTCTAGCGGGCTTCTGCTTAGACAATGGCTACGAGGTTGACGCCGTCACTGCTCAGGCACTCTATGTAGGTATAGCGACCGACACGGGGCAATTCCGGTTCCCCTCAACCACGCCCGATACCTTCGATATCGCGCGTCGCCTTTGCGAGTGTGGTGCAAATCCCTCAGCCGCGGCGCATGAACTCTACGAGCGTGAGAGTTTTGCCAAAATTAAACTGTTACAGAACTTCCTCGATTCCCTCACCATGGAGTTTGAGGACCGCGTTTGCGTTGGCCTAATTGAAGACGGCGTTTACGGAGAAACTGGCGCTACGATTGATGATTCTGAAGGTCTGGTTGACTATGCTCGTGCCATTGATGGCGTCGAGGTTGGCGTGTTAATCGAAGATCGCGCTGGAGCCGTCAAAGGTAGCCTCCGCGCGAAAGACCCGAAGTATCGTGTCGATCAAATTGCCAAACAATTTGGCGGCGGAGGCCACGCTTGCGCGGCCGGGCTCAATGTCGAAAATAGCTCGATCAAAGAATTTTATCCGCAACTCATGCAAGCCATCGGTGAACATTTGAAGAATTTATAATTCTATTTCCGCTTGGCTCGTGCTTGCGCGATGCTCTCAAGGCGGGCGAGGGCAATCCTTTACTACAGTAGCATCTCATAAGGCCAAGCACTGCAATCAACAACCCATTCCATTATGTCCCAGCCAATCAACGACGTGCCGGAAGGCATACTTCTTGTCGACAAGCCGCAAGGCATTACCTCGCACGATGTCGTGTCAAAAATCCGCCGTGTCTACCACATGAAAAAGGTAGGACATGCCGGGACGCTTGATCCGATGGCCACCGGCTTGTTACTTATTCTGATTGGTAAGGCGACCAAGGCTTCGCAATATCTGATGAGTCTGGGTAAAGAATATACTGGAACCGTCAAGCTAGGGGTGAGTACCGACTCGCAGGACGCTGAGGGCGAGATCACTAAAGAGCGCCCTGTACCTGAGCTGACTGAAGAGCAAGTAAAAGCCGAGATGAAGACCTTCATGGGCGATCAATATCAGACGCCACCCATGTTTTCGGCTAAGAAGATTAATGGCCAAAAGCTCTATAAGCTAGCTCGCCAGGGAAAGATCGTCGAGCGCGAGCCGCGCGTCATTCATATTAGCCGTTTTGACCTAACTAAGTATGCGCTACCCGAACTCTCCTTTCTCGTAGGCACGAGTAAAGGCGCCTATGTGCGCA
>CALBPO010000128.1 GCA_937899295.1 uncultured Opitutia bacterium | reverse complement strand
GACAACAGTTCACCCGAGAGGAGGTGCCACGGTCGTGAAGGGTAAAGCCGTAAGTTTCGGCGGCTTCCTTAACCCATATGGTATCGGAGGCACCGACCCCGGAAGCGTCGCTCTTACCCGTCGCAAAGTGAGCGACAGCGGTGTTCGACTCCGAGACGAATTTGAGTATAAAATAATCAAGATAAGGCAAGCGCTGACCACTTTGATCAATTTTCCAATAGTGCGGATTCGGGGTCAATACGAGGCGCTCACCAGGCTTGTAAGAAAAGATTGTGAATGGCCCCGTTCCGACGATCTCTTCGGGTGACTCAATCGCGACTTGAGTCGACCACTGCTTAGTAAAACTGCCGTCCTCGAATGATGCGTAGAGCTTGTGTTTGGGCAAAATCGGCTGTCTGATGTCGTAGATAAAGGGCCCGTAAACAGTCGGCAGGTCGAAGCGCACTGTATAGTCGTCGACTTTAGTGTAGCGTAGCTTTTCTCCATTGATCAAATACTGCTTATAGTAACGCGAGGGATACTTTGGTCGCAGCTCCCCTGACTCGGGGTCTTCGATCTCGGTGAGTATGCAATCGAAGGTAAAGATCACATCGTCGGCCGTAAAGGGGCTACCATCACTCCAAAGCACACCACGGCGGAGATAAAAGGTGTAGGACTTGTTGTCCTCACTAATTTCCCAAGAACGCGCCAGTGCAGGCTCATAAGTCTGCGAGGACGGATCGAAAGCAAGCAGAGGTGTGAGTAAGCGAGTGAGCAGAACACTCGTAGAGACGTTGTTAGGTACTTGGGGATTGAAAGTCGTGGGCTGCGTCGTCTCGTTAAGCACAAAAATGCCTCCATAGCGTCCCAACGGAGCATCCGTAACATAGACGTCCTCAGGTAGAGGATGGATCGCACGCTCGATCTGAGGCGGCTCCACGCAAGCGCTCAGTCCGAGCAAAGCGAACAATGCCAGTAAAAGCGGGGCAGTCTTATTTTTAGAGCGTAACACGATATAATCGCCTACGAAACTAGCCGTGAGGCTTAGTTCAACGCTTTTCCGGCATTTTTCAGCGCAGTTTAAGGAATTTGAAACTTTTCAACTGCGCCCAACTATATACATTAGAACTTATTGTTATGAATGCCGAATCCCCCACCCCTGATACATTCGCAGTAAAAGATGCTTGGAAACCTTTACCTATGGGCTTTTGGAACATGGGAACTGCCCAGCATTTCCTTCGGCGTGTCGGTTTTTCCGCGACCCCAGAAGCGGTGACTTCCGTCCTGCGCAGTTCACCAGGTGCCTATATCGCAACGGCCCACAGAGCAGGTGCCGTGTTGCCC
>CALBPO010000127.1 GCA_937899295.1 uncultured Opitutia bacterium | reverse complement strand
AAACTACCTGGCTCAGCGGTAAACGTTTCACCCACCCTCTTCCATTCGTATTCCTGTGGCGTATCCCAATCTGTCTCCATCCAAAGCTCAGACCGATAGGAACGGAGACTTCCTTTGTCTTCGATCTGGATTCGCGCAAGCCGGTAGTTCAGATGAAAGAAAGTGCGCGCGATCCAATTGGGCAGACGCTTAGGCGTGTCTAGAGAGTAAAACCAAACTCCTGGCCTTCCATGCTCATCAACTACGTAAGTACGGAGATTGAGCTCTGGAAAGTTAGATAAGCCAGGAACGGGAGGCAAAAACAGAGGACGAACATTTCGCATCGAAAAAGGCACTATCCCTACCCAGGCCATGCCCTCAAAAGTGTCTACCCTTAAGCCAGGCGGTAAATCCTTCGCTATAATTTGAGGATCAAATGCCCAGTGAAGAAAGAGCAACTCTTCCCATCGCTGATGCATGACAGTTGGCAGTTTCGGTAAGTCCCGCTCCGCTAAACGATTTTGGATTGGCAGAATGTCAGAACCTAATTGCATAGGAAACTATCGAGACTAAAGACGGAACATAACACCTTAACATCAAAGGAAGACCAATGTGCGTGTCAGGATACGAGACATTATTTCTCAGATTCGAGAAGAATTTTGTATTCTACTGAATCAACGAGGGCTTCCCAGGTCGCTTCAATAATGTTATCACTCGCACCGACAGTGCCCCAAATTTCATTACCATCCGTGGATTCGATTTGAACACGGATAATAGCGTCCGCGCCGTGTTGGCTTTCGAGTATGCGTACCTTAAAGTCAATCAGTTCGACGTCCATAATCTCAGGAAAAACTGGAGCGATTGCCCTGCGCAGGGCATCATCAAGTGCACCGACAGGGCCGTTGGCCTCAGCTACCGTGTGATGAATTTGGTCGTCGATCTTAACTTGCACAGTCGCCTCTGAAACGGTGCGTTTGAGTGCAGACTGGTGACCGACCATGACGCGATAATCGATCAGTTCAAAATCATTCTTCTTACCTTTGAGGAATCGATTAAGTAGAAGTTTAAAAGAAGCATCCGCGGCCTCGTAACCATATCCGCGGAACTCTAGCTCCTTTAGTTCAGCGAGAAAATCTTTCAGTTCAGGAGAACGAGCATCAAGATCGACTCCGATTTCTTTGGCTTTCATCATGACGCTACTTCGACCCGACATGTCGGAAACTAATACACGCGTACGATTACCAACAAGCTCGGGTTTGATGTGTTCATAGCTATGTTTAACTTTTGCAGCAGCATCGGCATGCACTCCGCCTTTGTGAGCAAAAGCAGCGGGTCCAACAAAAGGAGCCGAATTATCCGAGGAGCGATTTGCCATTTCATCAATAAAGAGCGAAAGGTCACGAATTTGATTCAGATTGGCCGCACATTTTAGTTCCTTGTTCATCTTAAGGATCAAATTGGGAATGATCGTAGTGAGGTTGGCATTACCGTTACGTTCACCAACACCGTTGATCGTGCCTTGCACAAGGCTTGCCCCAGATTCGATCCCCGCTAGCGATACAGCTACACCAAGCCCAGAGTCATTGTGACAGTGTACACCGATGGGCGTATCGGGGAAGTGCGCGACGACTTTAGCAACGATTTCATTGACCTCACTGACAAGCTTGCCGCCATTAGTGTCGCAAAGTGTGAGATTGATCGCGCCACCACGTTTAGCCGATTCGAGTGTTTGCAGAGCATATTCCGAATTATCGCAAAAGCCGTCGAAAAAATGTTCAGCATCGTAGATGACTTCGCGCCCATTATCGGTCAGGAAACGGACGGAATCTTCGATCATTTTTAAGTTCTCCTCTGCAGTCGTGCGAAGGATCTCAGTAACGTGCAATAGCCAAGTTTTGCCGAAGATAGTAACGACAGAAGTGTTTGCATCGAGCAAAAGTTTGAGTTGCGGGTCTTCCTTGGCGCTGAGGCAGGCACGACGAGTCGAACCGAAGGCGGCGATTTTTGCGTGTTTAAGGTCTAACTTTTTCGCTTCTTCAAAAAAGGCCATGTCGCGTGGATTCGAACCAGGCCAGCCACCTTCAATATAATCAACACCAAATTGATCCAATTTCTCCGCAACTCGTATCTTTCCTGCGACAGTGAATGAGACTCCCTCGCCTTGCGTGCCGTCGCGTAAGGTCGTGTCATAGATTTTAATGAATTCTGTCATAATGATCGCAAAATTGGAA
>CALBPO010000126.1 GCA_937899295.1 uncultured Opitutia bacterium | reverse complement strand
CCACTGTCACCATTGGGTAATTTGCGCGCCTGCTGCCATCCTTAGATGTGGTAGCCGTTTCTCAGGCTCCCTCTCCGGAATCGAACCCTAATCCTCCGTTACCCGTAAACGCCATGGTAGTCCAATACACTACCATCGAAAGCTGATGGGGCAGAAACTTGAATGACTTATCGCGGCCATAGGCCTTGCGATTCGATCAGTTATTATGAGTCACCACAATAGACCAGAGGAATATTGGCTTGTTATCTAATAAATACCGCCCTTCCACAAAAGTCGGGCACACCAGCATGTATTAGCTCTAGAATTACCACGGTTATCCATGTAAATTCGATTATCAAATAAACTATAACTGTTTTAATGAGCCATTCGCAGTTTCGCTGTATAATACTTATACTTAGACATGCATGGCTTAGTCTTTGAGACAAGCATATGACTACTGGCAGGATCAACCAGATTACTATCCTCGAGCACGGCCTTGCTGCGAGCAGCAAAGCCGGGCCTGGTAGTTAGGTTTGCCTTTAATGGATGAGAGATATCCTTCGGCAGCCTGTCGACACGCAAGCGTGCGGTGGCCGCCTCAGGACTCGTGCTTTCGTGACTTGCAACCAACTAGGAATGAGCTCGCAAAGCGCAGATGAGAGCAACTCGGTTGAGTTGGATGCTCAAATGCAGTTTGCCAGCAAAGTCCTTAGATGCAAACTTACTTCGAGTGGCACGGAGTGCACACTTGAAGCAGGATTTGCAGAGCGATTGACTTTCAGACACTAGTCACACACAATCATACAATAATCTGCGGTTCCCTCGCTGAGGGTCTCACATACAGCCCATGCGCTAACCACGCACAGGCCTATTGTCATAAAAAAGATTGCGGTCAAGCAGGGAAGGCCACTGAAACCATGCCCACTCATAGCTTTACATTTTTATTCACTATGAGCGTCCAACTTTTCAATTGGTGATTTCAGTTTTCTTACCCTCTTATATATAGCAAAAAACTTTTCTGTAAGAGTTGCGATAAAAAACATTAGATTACAAGTGTTTTAGAATTTTGACCAAGTCGAAATCAACACTTACAATGTAATTCTCGCTCGTAGTTAGCGCCTCTCTGTTGCCTCTCCTGCGCATCTGCTCGTCGGATCTCTGCTTCGGGCTCCTCAGTCAGGTGCTGGAGCATGCGATACGAGTATGGGTGCCGCTGGCGTAGACCTGGCAGACTCTGGAGGGGCCGAGATGTCGGGGTGCACTTCCGTCGACTGTAGAGGTTTGATGCCCTTGCCTGCGGAGAACTTCACGAGGAGTCTGAGTGATCCCTGATGCTGCTTCGATTCCGTGCGTCTCGGGCGTGCAGAGGGTCTGTCAGCGGGCAACTTCAATCAGCTGAGCTGCTAGGATGCTTCCGCTTCTCTGCTGGGGAGGGAGTCGTGCTAGTGGCGTGGCTGTCCCCCTCGGCATTGGAGTGGGCACTGAGTTGGAAATGTGTCTTTCTGATGATTGACGTTTGTGATCGAAATCCCCATCTCTTTTAACTTTAGTCTCTATTCTGTTTTTATATTTTAATATAGAAAATAAACGCGAATCATCCTTGCCCTGAACGCGCCAACCCATCAGCCACGGCTCTGGCACTCCACCACGCCGCTCATTGGAGGGAGAACTACCACATATCAATGCCAGTCGGCAAGAGACCGAGGGAGAGGCGAGCAGTCACCTCCGAGACCAATGTCGAAGAAGTGTCCATGGTCACATCAGACTGAAAACTGGAGCTACACATCGACGTGAAGGTGGAAGTGCTCAGCGACTGGTCCTTCGCCCTCCGCGACATGACCAACATGCACGAGCAGAGGCCTTCGGTGTGCATCAGAACCTGCCATGGAGACCACGAGCCAAGGCTCCTGCGAGATGCAGCACGCAGTGCAATCAGATGCTGCTCTACTGTTAAACAGACTGCACCTTAATTCACCAGTGGTCAATTACAGATCTGATGTCAATTAGTCAATTACAAGTGTCTGAATTGCTTTGTCAAAAGTGAAATTACATATGTGACAATGAAGTCACTCTGCACGCCCAATGCCAATAGCGAATCGATTTCCCATCCACCTTACTCGCATGCACGTCCTACCACCTTGCATCGTACCAACATACACATCGATTCAATACACACTTCTTCCACTACACTTCCATATACATCTACACCATGGGGTTTTGGGGTTTTGGGG
>CALBPO010000125.1 GCA_937899295.1 uncultured Opitutia bacterium | reverse complement strand
ACACACACACACACACACACACACACACACACACACACACACACACACACACACACACACACACACACACACAGACAGACAGAGAGAGAGAGAGAAAGACAGAGAGATGAGAGAGATTAATAATATGCATTGAAGCATTAAGTTTGAGAAAGTCCGTTTTCTCGAGTCTGTCACTGATTGTGTGCCAAAGGCACGGTTTGTGGGTTGCCGTGAGGCACCACAAAGGTTAGATCGTCCGTCAGGCATGACTACCTGGCTTCATGAGACTCAAACTTCATAATCGATCAAGAGGAAGAGGAAGAAGTTAGTCGATGAATCGCAAATAGTTGATTCAATTGTTTGCAGAGGACTCGATTCAGTGCGAGAAGAGCAAGAACTGGCCGTAGCCATCCCACACATAATTTGAGACTGGTGCGCAACCGTGACTAGTGGTCGCGACCCCCCCTAGCGGCCTTAAGCGGAATTTTGCAAACATCGAGACAGCCCGCTGCTGAAACGAGTAGTTCAATAGGCAACAAAAAGTTGCCCGTTTATAAAAGTGTGTGTGGCATGTTATTGATGCTCATGGGCTGTGGCTAAGCTCCCCATTGAACATCCATACCTCACGAAGGCTGGACAGCACTTCGCTATCTGCATGTGGCGCTACCCTCATAGCCGCCTTAAAATTAAGAAAAGGTGTTTCGACTAAGCCTTCGCCGATCGAGGCGCTCACCAGCGAATAGTCGACATCATAAGCTGCCTCGCCGAGGTAGTCTGCACCCACATCTAAGAGCATACGAGTGCCTTCCCTGCTCAAAGCCCCAGCGCCCATCACCACGAGGCTACCGCCGTTTTTAGCAAATGCATTAAGTCGCTCCGCGTCGGCTTCGCTTAGGCAGGCAACCGATGGTATCAGCACAAGTTCAAACTCAGCGAAGTCCTTTGAAAAATTGGCTACATCGAAATTGATATGTGCTTCCAGTAGCATTTTTGCCATGCCCTCATCGCAGGATTCATCCAGGCTGCGCCAGAGCCCCACCCGTGCCACAGGGATACCACCGACACCATAGTTCTCGATTTTCGCCACATAAGCATAGGCCTCACCAATATTTTTATAGGTCGCGACATCCATCTCTCCGCAAGGATGCAATTGATCCCCGAAGTTACAATTCGCTCCCCAGGCAATCATTGATGCGGCTTCGTAACGCAGCGCATTCGGATGCTTAAACCCCCCAAACTCTCCCCAGGCGGTATGAAATTTGCCACTCATGGCAGTGATCGGATAGCCCGCCTTTAAAAAATACTTCGATTGCAGTGGCAACTTGTCGTAACCACCCCAGACGGTAGGAAGGTCTTCCAGGTCTTGGACTGTATTTTGCGCATACATACTTTGGCGGAAATTGATGCCTCCATCTATCGCAGTCGTTCCGTTGAAAAAGATTCGAGCGCTTGGATGATAGTCTGTAATCAATTCCCTCAGAGCCGCGCAATGCGCTTTCATCTTGCTGGCATTAAACGTCTCTACAGCAGCCGTATCGTCGAGATCAATACCCGCCTCCTTCATGTCGTTACGGCAAGCTTCACAGAAGCAGTGACGATGTGCTTGATAAATATCGAACCAAAATCCATCGGTCTTGTAGCGCTCACATAATTCCTTTACTTGAGCTATGATATGATCGTGGTAGCCTGTATTAGGACATAAGAATTTCCAATGGAACCCTGGGAGTGGATCACTCGGAGCGATGTCTTCAGGCAAGCTTCCATTTGTTAAAAAATTTCCCTCACGATCCCGCACGCACCATTCGGGGTGCGCTTGCGCATCGTTTGCGGACCAACCAAAAGTGTAATAAATCTGAGTCTTAATTCCTATTTCGGCACAGGCTTCTAATTGTGCTCCGAGTAAATCGAAATTTAGATTCGGGTGCATGCGCCCGATGTCTGTTGGGTAGTAGCTCCAACTATGGTGACATTTTGCGAATAGATTAATGGAGTCAATATGCCCTATTTTTAGGGCCGCTTGAAAATCATCTTTGTTGTATGCACCTGCAATATTCTCGAGATGTTCAGAAGTATGAAAATCTAGGTGTACTTGGCGCTGACCTATGGGAGCTAGGGGCGAAAGGGCCATCGTGTAGCAGAATTAAAAAAGTAAGCCTGAAATTTAAGGACGTAGGAAATTAAAGCTCATGCCTTCAGTTAGGAACCAGGTTCGTTCTGCGAGCGCACTTTAAGATCTGCCAAGACTTGGTCATACTTTTCTTTGCTCAGCGTGTAGTAGAGTAATGCAATTAAACAAGTAAGTGAGAACATCCCTGGGAATATATTGTAGAGAACCTTGATGCCACTTAATGCGGATTCTGGTAATTCAGTGTTCGCAACAAATCCGGTTGCCCAAAGAACGAGAGAGGCGACACCTGCTCCAAAAGCCATCGCAGACTTCTGCATGAAAGTAAAAAATGTTAAGGGAAGGCCTTCCGCCCTTATTCCAGTTTTCCAGTGCCCGTATTCTATTGTATCAGGAACCATCCCCCATTGGCAGATGGAGCAAAACATCATCGACGCAGACCCGACCATCGAAAGTCCAATAAATAAATTATAAACTTCAGTCGTAGGAATCGGGATAAAGTGCCTGCCAACATTAGCAAAGAAAACGATTAGGCTCCCTAAAATAAAGATGTTCTTTTTCCCAAACTTTGCAGTCAAAATGGGCGTTAGCACGACGCCGATTATATTCGCAGGTAGCATCCACTGGAAGAATACAGTCAGCAAAGATTCTGCACCCACTACATACTTAAAATAGTATCCAGACACCGCATTTTGGATAACCCAAATCGCTGTATTCAAAAACATCGATAAGGATAGGATCATCAATGCATCGTTTTTAAAAAGGATATTTTTCATATCCTTCAAGTTATACTTTTTCACAGGTTCACTGACTCTTTCCTTTGTAGTCAGTGCGGTATAAAATAGAATTACTGTAGAGATGACTCCAAAGATTATCGAGGTGTAGAGCCATCCTTGTGCCTCATCCTTAAAACTCGGGCCCTGCAGAGTAAGCAATTCCTTACCAATAAACTCGAAAACTATAGGCTCTCCCATCACAAACGGCCTCACGTATGAGCCTACTATTGTGATAACAACGACTACGGCAAAAAACATTCTCATAGTAGAAATCTTTGCGCGCTCTTGCTGATCTTGCGTCACTAAGGTCCCCATTGCACTGTAGGAAGTTCCAACGACTGTGAATACCATCCCATGCAAAATATATGCAAAGTAGCAGTAGACGACTTTCATGGTGTCGCTCAGTTCTGGCATACTAAAGCATGCGATAAGAATGAGGTTTAGAGGAATCGCGCCCCAATAAATGAATGGCTTATAGGTGCCGATTTTATTACGTGTTCTATCTGCGATAATGCCCATCATTGGGTCGTTAACAGCGTCCCATAATCTTGAAACTAGTAGAATGCCCCCGACGTGTAATACATTAATGCCGAAAACATCGGTATAAAAGTACATGAGCCAAAAACTTAGCAGTTGGAAATTCAGGTTGATGCCCAGATCTCCCAGACTGAAATTGAAAATGTCGCGTTTTTTTAGGGGAGATAACATAGCTATGATCGGTTAGTAGATGAGGAAAAACTAGAGGGCGCAGTATGAAGACGGATTTTCTTCGGGCGTAGGGCGGCGCGTCATTGCATCCGAATCCATCCATAATATATTGGTGACAATTCGTGGATAGTAGAGGCTGCCAATGGGCTTACCAGCACCAAACTGATCGGAACAGGCATAAAACTCCGAGCCCTTTACCTGCCAAGATACATGCGCCGCATCCGCTCGCTCCTCCCCCTCGTAAGACATGCCGAGAATTTCGCGGACAACGAATTGGCTGATGCTGATTTTGCTCATCCATGAGTTATCCGCACTACTGGAAAGTTTCCATCCTCCATCTTCATATAAGCACATTTCAGGATTAAGGATATTCTGTAAATGGCGCTTGAGCATCCGAATATACCCACCGAATCGACCCTCCTCATCGACTGCGTCCTTTAGCCCCATTTGCCAAGGATAGACTAGCGCTTCCGCTGCAGGGATAATGGCACTTTGATTATTGTTCTCCAAAACTGCTGGAATAAATCCTAGGGACTCATCGTATGCAGCCTCGAGCGACTCGGCGCAACGAACCGCGCCAGCGCGTGCGCTAGCCGCAGCCTCGACTTCATCTGGCAGAGGCGGCGCTCCTCCGCCTCGGTAGAGCATCGCAAGCGCGCGCGCGCTGGGGGGAAAGCTGGGCCACGAGGCGTTGCCGCAGCTTATGCGGCTGCGAAAAAGAGGGTTTGCCCCGGATGTTCCAGGGAGAACATGCCCGGAATGCGGTAAGAAAAAAGCGGTCCGCCAATTTGGAACGGGCGCAGCGATTATGTTTAAGGGAAGTGGATTTTACGAAAC
>CALBPO010000124.1 GCA_937899295.1 uncultured Opitutia bacterium | reverse complement strand
AAAGCTCTTGGAACCGAGTTGAGCGGACACCGTGTACATCACCATGGGATTCATGGCGATGAGCACGTCGCAGGAGGAGCAGTGGTCGGACGATCCGAATCAGTTCATCGCCGACGAGGACGACGATTTTTTCGATACGAAAATGATGGACGTGACGGAACTCTTACGCAAGCAGGGGCTTAATGTAGAAGCGTACGATTTCCTTAAGAATCTACATACTGAATTGCCGAATACACCCTATGCTCAAAAAGGTATTATCCTAGAGCGTATCTTGGACTTGGAAAAAACACTAAAAATTCCCTTCAGGGAGCGCTTTATGCCGTCGAAGAATTCCTTAGTTGATTAGCTTCCTTTATGAACAATGTAGCTGATTCAACGGAACAAAATGGTTTTTTCGATCACGCGGGAGCATTTACCTTACTGGTTTTATCTTTATTGCTGTCAAAATTATGAACCGCCAAGCCAAAGCTCAACTCGATGCCCAGGTACGCCACCGAATCAATGCGGGGCGAGTAGCCGTCCGTGATCAAGTGGCGTTTTTCGGACGCCAATTTGGCGACGTTTCCTCGGAGTGGAAAGATGACGATACGCGGGTGACTTTTGCCGACTTTGCGATCTCAGAGAAAATCTTTGCTGAATTACGTCAGAACTTTCCACAGGATGATTACTGTAGCGAAGAGGCGAGTCCGCTGGATGAGATGTTGGCATTGGAGGCGCGCTTCGCATGGGTCGTCGACCCGATTGATGGTACAAACAACTATGCTTTGGGTTGTTCTTTTTGCGCAATCTCGCTCGCGCTCTTATTTGATGGGGTACCAGTTTATGGATTTATTTACGACCACAGTACAGAGGATCTGTTGGAGGGGGGCGCGGGCTATGGTTTATTAAGAAACCAGAAGAAAATTGATCGTGATGCGACTGTGGCCGATGCGCAGACGATGGTTGGATTACACTTCCCGATGTCGTCCAAGCAATTAGATAAATTGTCGCCACTCATGTCGAAATATCGAGTACGCTGTATCGGTAGTGGCGCGCTGATGGCAGCTTATGTGGCAACGGGCTATTTGACTGGTGTCATAGACTACCGTGTAAAAGTCTGGGACATCGCGGCGGCTTACGCATTGTGCGCATCGGTTGGCTTGAAGTGGGTCTTCACTGAAACTTCGCCCTTCCCATTGAAGCAATTTCACCCAAAGATGGGTTTTTCGCCCTATCACGCAGGCACTGGGTCATTTATCGATTTGATGAGACACCTTTAGATAGTGGCCTAGTCAGCGGTAATGAAGCCGTCCAGTAGATACGGATATAAGTAAGCTACTACAGGCAATCTAGACTCACCCAAGGTAAGAAATAGTCCTAGACTACCCCCATCGTTTTAAGTAGCGACGAGATGTAGGGGATCAATTGCTTCTTGCGGCTGACGATACCAGAGAGTTCGTAGATGTTGCTCTGCCCGCGTTGTGGGTAGTTGATCGAAGCCTTTAATTCATCATTAGCCGAGACGACGAGCAGGGAATCATGCGAATTAATATCGGTGACGAGTAGAAAGCTAAAGAATAACTCCTCCTTTAGACGGTAGGCTTCCAGGGCTTTACCGAGCGCGTCTTCGTTTTCCCAGAACTTGTCAAAACCTAGCTCTTCTATCTGCGATACGGAAAAGCGTAGTTCGCCCTCGTCGTAGATTTTACAATCTGAGCTGATGACTTCTGCAGGTTTGCTGTTAATGATGACTGATCCCGCAGTAAACATGATGTCTGCGAGCGCTTCGGGTTCAACACCGGCTATAGGCGAGAGCCAGTCTAGCAGTTCACCTTCGAGCGGCGTTGCAGTCGGGCTATTGAGCAGTAAAGTGTCGGAGATGATACCAGCCATCATAATGCCAGCGATGTTTGCTTCAGGCGTCAGTTTATGAGTTTTGAAGAGATCCGCTACAATCGAGCAGGTCGAACCGACGGGGCGATTGATAAAGAGAATCGGTTGCTCGGTCGGTATGTTGCCGAGTCGGTGGTGATCGAGAATCTCGGTAATCTGCACTTCGCTGGCACCGTTGACGGCTTGGCCAAGCTCGTTGTGGTCGACCAGTGCGATACGGGTGCGACTGGGGCGAAGGATGTCGCTTTTGGAGAAGACACCGATTAATTGTTTCTCGTCGTTGACAACGAGGTAGAGCGGATCGTTGTTGTTGGCGATCCTGCGCTTGACCGAGGAGATGTGGTCTTCGGCGCTGAAGCAACTGACTTTGGGTTCGAACAGACCATCGATGTGAGTTGCTGTGCGGATGATCCACGAGGTTGTGGCCGAGTCGTAAGGGCTAACGATGAGTGAGATATTGCACTCTTGCGCTCGTTCGATCACTTCTGTATCCACTTCGAGTGCGCCTGTGATGACGAGGAGTCTGACGCCGAGCTCAAGGCAGCGCTCTTGGATGTCCCTGCGGTCGCCGACAACGATGATGCTACGATCAGAGGGGAGTCCGTTTTCTTTGTGGTGACCACCAAAGGAGCGAATATCCATCGCTCCGATGCGGACGAAGAGTTCTTCGATCTCGTCGACATTCTCCGCATGGAGCACTTTGGCATTGAGCGAGTCGATAATGGATTGCACGCAG
>CALBPO010000123.1 GCA_937899295.1 uncultured Opitutia bacterium | reverse complement strand
GATCGTAATCGCGTACAATGCTGTCGATGTCAGTGGCGAAGTGGTCTTGGGTGAGCAGTATCAGGTGCATCCGAATGATTCACTGCTACTGGATTTACAGGAGTTGCTCGGTCAAGATCGAGTGCAACTTGAGTTTGCTGCAAGGACCCAAAAACGCGCATGAATTCAAACTATCTCGATTTTGAACAACCCATTGCTGATCTTGATTCGAAGATCGATGAGTTGAAACATCTGTCGACAGAATCTGGAATCAATATCGCAGAAGAAGTCGCGCGTTTGCAGACGAAATCCAAATCGCTAACGGAAAAGATTTTTTCAGATCTCACGATTTGGCAAAAAGCACAGCTTGCACGTCATCCGAAGCGTCCCTACACCTTTGATTACGTCAAACACCTGATTGATGGTTTCGATGAGTTGCATGGCGATCGTTTGTTTGGTGATGATCAAGCCCTGGTTGGCGGTATCGGTGAATTTCGTGGTCGTCCCGTGATGGTGATTGGTCATGAAAAAGGACGGACCGTCAAAGAAAAAGTTGCTCGGAATTTTGGGATGCCACGTCCGGAAGGTTATCGCAAGGGCCAGCGCCTGATGCAGATGGCAGAACGCTTTCGGATGCCGGTATTGACCTTGATCGATACACCGGGTGCCTATCCAGGAATCGGAGCTGAAGAGCGCCATGTGGCTGAAGCCATCGCGGTGAATATCCGTGATATGAGCGCTCTTAAAGTCCCCATCGTGTCCATCGTGATCGGTGAGGGCGGTAGTGGCGGCGCGCTTGGCATGGCTGTAGCCGACGAGGTCATGATTTTGGAAAACGGCTACTATTCAGTAATTTCACCTGAGGGTTGCGCGGCAATCCTTTGGAAAGATCGTGCGGCGGCTCCGCAGGCGGCCGATGCACTTAAGTTTAGCCCTGAGTATTTACAGAAGTTTGGTGTCGTCGATCGTGTGATCTCTGAACCGATGGGAGGCGCACATCGCGACTTTGATTTAGCAGCTAAGGCGCTGAAAGATGCTATCGTTGACTCACTGGCTAAGCTTAAAAAGAAGAGCACCAAGAAGCTGTTGGAAGATCGATATACAAAGTTTCGTCATCTCGGCGAGTTTGCTGAAACTGAAACAATTACTAAAAGCTAGGCACCTAAATCACACGATTTAGGTCAGTTCAAAGGGTGAGGTCCTGTGCGCCAATTATACGTCTAGCTTTTCCGCTGTCTCTTGTTCGAGGCGTTGAATGTATTCAGATACGTTACAAGTGAGCATCCGAGTACTACCAGGGGACACTTCGAGCACTTTATTCACTACGCCGTCAAGGAAGGCACGGTCGTGACTCACTAGAATTACGGTGCCTTCATAGAGATTAATCGCCTCTTGGAGAACCTCCTTTGATTTTATGTCCAAGTGATTAGTTGGTTCGTCCAAAACCATACAGTTGGCTGGGTGCATGAGCATTTTAGCTAGTGCGACGCGGTTCTTCTCGCCACCAGAGAGGACTGAAGTCTTCTTGAGGGCTTCGTCCCCAGAGAAGAGGAGAGCGCCGAGTGCGCCGCGTGGGTTAGCATCATCATTGCCAACGGCAGCTTTTTCGACCTCTTCAAGAACGCTGTTGTTAGGGTCGAGTTCGTCTGCCTGTGACTGGGCGAAGTAGCCGAGTACGGTGTTGATGCCTTTTTCGACTTCGCCGCTTTGGTAGGGTTCGGTGCCTGCCATAATACGGGCTAGGGTGGACTTACCCGCGCCATTGACACCGACTACCGCGATACGGTCGCCCTTGTCGATACGTAGGTCAAGTCCATCAAAGATGACATTGTCCCCATAGGCTTTATGCAGGCCACTAATCGTGATTACTTTAGCACTTGCAGGGGGAGATTTTGGGAAACGAAAAAACATCTTCTTCTCGTCGCGCGGAATGGAAATCAATTCCATCTTTTCGAGGGCCTTGATCCGGCTCTGTACCATACTGGCCTTTTTGACATTGGAGCGGAAACGATTGATCCAGTCTTTGACTTCCTTGATCTCCTTTTGCTGATTTGCATAGGCTTTACGTAGAGTTTCAAGGCGCTTGTCACTCTCGTCTACGTAGTAGCTGTAGTTACCTTTAAAAGTGGTTAAGTTGCCGAGCTTGAGCTCCAGCGTGCGGTTAGTCACTTCATCGAGGAAGGCACGATCGTGAGAGATCACGATGAGTGCGCCTTGGTAGTGCTTGAGGTATTGCTCGACCCAGTGCTGAGAGACGATGTCCAAGTGATTGGTCGGTTCGTCTAGTATGATCAGCGATGGATTCTGCAAGAGAAGTTTGGCTAATGCGATACGCATCTGCCAGCCTCCTGAAAACTCACCAGTGTCTCGCTCAAAGTCGCTCTCGTTAAAGCCCATACCGAGAAGAATGCGTTCGATCCGAGATTTCATTTTGGCAGGTTCGTGGTCTTCGAGTTGCTGCTCCCATTCTCCCATTAAATCAATCAAGTCGTAGTATTCATCTGCTGAGGTATCCATTTCGAGCATCTCCTCCTCGGCTTTCTCGAGATTTTTTTGCAGCTTGAGAATGTCGCCAAATGCACTTTCCGCTTCTGCAAAAAGGGTTTTTCCTGAAACCGAGATACCGTCTTGAGGCAGGTAACCAACACTAACATAGCCAGCTTTATCGACGGAACCACCGTCACTGTCGAGCTCACCCATGAGCATGCGGAGCAGGGTAGTTTTACCCGAACCGTTAGAGCCTACGAGGGCAATGCGGTCGTGCGCGTTAATGACGCAGTTGATCTTGTTGAAAAGAACCTTCTTGCCGAAGTTATGGGTGACTTGATTAATTGTGATCATTTTTGAAAGGTATGCCGAATATCAGTTTCGAGATAACTAATAGAAGATGCGCAGCTATATCGAGCATAGCTCTAAGAGCAAAGCGCAATATGAAATAGGGTCTTTACTGACTTGCAAAGAAAAAGCCCGAGCATTTCTGCTCGGGCCTTTAAGAAATTTATGCAAAAAACCAGTTTCGTGTTTTTACCTGCGCTTCTCGCTAAGACCCTTCAATTCTTGCTTTGTGATTTCGCCGTCACCGTCGCTATCGATCTTGTCAAAATGCTCGATGAGTTTATCGAGCCCAGCTTCATTGGCTTCGTTGTTAGAAATGGCTCCATTGCCGTCGGCGTCAGCAGCTTTTATTCTATCACGCATTTCCATACCACGCTCAAAGCGCTTAGCTCGCGATGCTTTGAGCTCTGCACCAGTGATCTCGCCACTGCCATCTGCATCAATCTGGTCGAAGTGTCCTTCTAGCGGGCCTTCGGCTTCATCTACCGATATACCGCCACTCGCATCGGCATCTAGACGCGCAAAGACCTGTTCAATGCTAGGAGGCTGTCTGGCATTGCCTCCATCGCGCTGAGCGCCTTCAGGCTTTGCATGAATCACCAAGGGGAGTATTACGGCGGATAGGACGAAGAGGAGTAATGATTGAGTATTCATGTTATTGTATATTTATGGATTGTATTCACAGCGGGAACTACTGCTTGAACTTAAATCGCTGTAGAAAGCATAAAGTTTCACCTGCCTTTTAGGGTGATAATCAAGATCCTCGATGCAGAGATACGTAAGCTGTAAAAATTGTGGCTATCTGGAAATCGCAATGGCGATCGCAAGTTATTACAATTTCATGATCAGCGAGCGATGTCGTCTTGTCCGATCACGTTCAACTGACTGCGTCTTAAGGTGTCAGCAGCGAGTTCGTTATCCTCTAGGCTGATGGCCAGTGCGTAGCGCCCATTTGGACGAACAAGGAATGGGTAGATGTAGTGTATGTTGATTTCTGCCTGCACAAGGGCACCAGTTATAATCTTAATCTGCTCTTCGCTGTTCAGTTCGACTGCGGTGAGTTCACTTTGAACGTAGGAGAACTGGCGCTCAATCAAGAGTTTTTGCGCTTCTTCAGGGTAATCGACGATCAGCCGAATAATTGAGCTATCAGTCGTATCGAGAATCGAGAGAGCTACGATATGGACTTCGTGCACCGAGAACAGGCCAATAATCTCGTTTAGCCGCCCAACCTTATTGTCAGCATGAATCGAAAATTGAATGACAGGCTGAAAGCCACCTGGATTGCGCAATATATCTGCTGACATCTTATAACAAAGTGTAGGTATCTCTAAGTAACTTGCACGCGTTTTTTTATGCAATTAAGAGCTTGTCGAGTAGTCGCTTTAGGCAAAGTAACATAGAACCGATTGGTTGGATTTAATATCCTATTGATAACATACTTATGAAATAATTAGTAGCCGTCTAATCAAATATCCTTACTTTTATTAGAGCATAAACAGTTGATCATCCGATGCCAGCTCCTATCTCCTGCCTGCTAACTCTTTTTAGCTTTGAGCTTTCAAAAGCGACCAAATATAACTTAATTGAAGGTTATTTCACCCTTTTGTTCTACAGGACTTCCTATGTTTGAGACTTTTGAATTTATTAACGAGGATTTTCCTTGGTTTTTTGCTAGTTTAGCAGCGATTTTTGGTGCAGTGACAGGTAGTTTTCTCAACGTATGTATTTATCGTATCCCTGTGGGCCGTTCGATCATATTCCCAGGATCAAGTTGTGCATGCGGCCGACCGATTCCATTCTATCATAACATTCCGATTTTTA
>CALBPO010000122.1 GCA_937899295.1 uncultured Opitutia bacterium | reverse complement strand
GGAATTTGCCTAGGGCTGCAAGCGCTCTTCGAACACTCGGAGGAGGGCGATACCTCTGCACTAGGCATCTTCAAGGGTTCGGTCAAACGCTTCCGCTTTAATTTTGGGGATCCCTCGCGCAAGATTCCTCACATGGGTTGGAATTCAATTACTTTCAACTCAGGGGTGTTAATGACCGATGGACTCACCTCTGGCCAAGATCAGTTCTACTTCGTGCACAGCTATCATATCGTGCCGCAGGACCCCTCATTAGCACTCTTTCACACCGACTACGGAGGGCAGTTTGTCTCAGGCATCTGTTACGGTAATTGTTACGCTACTCAGTTTCACCCTGAAAAAAGTCAGGCAAAAGGATTGCATCTATACCGAAATTTTTTGAGATCGCTTTAGCGTTACAGGCGTAAGCACTAAAGCACAACGATCACTACCATGGAAAACACAACAGGCACTATCCGACTTGGAAATGAAAATTTCGAGTTCCCTATCATTGAAGGAACCGAGGGCGAGAAGGCTCTAGATACTAGGACATTGCGCGGCAAGAGCGGTTGTATTACCTTCGACGAAGGCTATGGCAACACCGGTTCTTGTATGAGTGACATCACGTTCATTAACGGCGAAAAGGGCATACTGCGGCATCGGGGATATGCCATCGAAGAGCTCGCGGAACATTCCTCCTTTCTGGAGACGGCCATGCTCGTAATCTATGGCTCACTACCGCAAAAGGCTTGCCTTGGCGCCTTTCGCAAACAAGTGCGCGAGAGTGCTTCAATTCACACCGGAATGCATAGCCACTTCGATGGCTTCCCCAACAGCGCTCATCCAATGGCGATTCTTTCTTCTATGCTTAACTCACTCGGTGCCTACTATCCCGAGATGTCGTCTAACAATCGTGAGCAAGACTTAGCACATTTTGACGAGACTGCTGCGCTCCTTATTTCCAAAGTTCGCACGATAGCCGCCATGACCTATCGCATGAAAATGGGCTTACCCTTCGTGCATCCAGCAGATAAGCGCTATACCGAGAACTTCCTTCATATGATGTTGTTTTAATTCAGTGGTGCTATATTTTCAGGCTTCTTAATTGCTAGATTACCATTCCCTGTTGGTCAAGCTATGAAGGAAATCACTCAGT
The DNA here is from genome assembly GCA_937899295.1 of uncultured Opitutia bacterium. GTDB lineage: Bacteria > Verrucomicrobiota > Verrucomicrobiia > Opitutales > Coraliomargaritaceae > Thalassobacterium. The sequence continues at coordinate 170 of CALBPO010000122.1, read as the reverse complement.
AAGGTATCAGAATCCTCGACCTTGATCCTGCTTTCGTCACATCCATGAGTTGGTGCTTCATTCTTTATATGATGGGTGTCGATGATTTACTAAGACTTATTATTAGTGACACTCAAGGTTTAGATGAAGCTATCAATGCCAGTAAAAACCAAGGACTTTAAATGGCTCAA
>CALBPO010000121.1 GCA_937899295.1 uncultured Opitutia bacterium | reverse complement strand
AAACAAGGTATAATGCGGCATAGCCGGAGACCTCACGGATCGCTGGTGCTACTTCATGCTTATTCCATCCTTTTCTCCAGCGATCCAGTGTCGCTTCTGGTAGTTTGAGCACGTCAGCGATAGCGTCCATCGAGCCGAAGATGCTATTGACCATTTTAATCACAGGTATGGTCGAACGCCACGAGTCGGTTAAGGGATCGCCTTCCTGAATATTTTCATAGTAATCGAAAATTTCACGGAAGAGCTCGGCGTCACCCCCACGCCAGCCGTAGATTGCTTGTTTTGTATCGCCAACGTAAAAGAAAGAGCGCTGCGCCTCGTCATCCATCAAAACTTCATCTATAAAAGTGCGAAGGATCGTCCATTGCACGCGGCTGGTATCTTGAAACTCGTCGAGTAGCCAGTGGTCGAAGTTCTGATCGATTCGGTAGGCGACTTGACTGCGCCAGTCTAGTGCATCTGTTTGATTGACGTCGGTTGCCCGTTCCGCGAGTAGAGTCGTGATGTCGGCAAAGCTGATAAGTCCGGCACCTCGTACAAGCTTGGCGTAGACGCTTTCGTATAGTTGAACGAATGCGTAGAGGCCTTTGGCACGAGCGAGGATCTGCTGGAGGGCATCTGCGAAGAGGGTATCGGTAAGAATTATTCTACTTGAACGAAGTTCCGGAGTCAGTTCAACCCAGCCACCTAATTTTTTCGAGGCTAAACGAATGTGATTATCCTTCGGTTCGCTGATCAGTTTTTGATCAACAAATTTTTGTATATCTTTACTCCAAGATTGGCCTGGCTTAAGTTCGCGCATGGCTTCCAGTCCTGCTTCCAGATTTGTACGAGCTTCTGAAGAGAGCATTGGATTCGATATGCTTACTTCGTGAGCAAAAACATCGATGGCTGAACCGATTTCGATAGCATTTTTGAACGGCGGCTCTTGCTTATTCCAGATGGCAGCGGCATCCCCCCAGGTGCAGTCTACAGGTGTTTCAAGGTATCGTTGGTGGAGTGTGCCAATCTGGTCAAGCAACATGGCGAAGACATTACGCTCGCCGCGTTTACGGCTGATTTGTTGGCATTGCTCGATCATAGATCTGAGTCCCTGAGCGCCCTCCACTCCGAGCGAAAAACTTTTGGCTAAAGCACGCTCTCGGGCACTTGCTAAGCTAGCGCTATCGGCGATGACGAACTCTTCGGGCAAGCCTGACTCGAGGGGAAACTGTCGCGCAATGCGGGCGAAGAAGCTGTCAATCGTGCTTAGACCGAGTCGACCGAAATGGTCGATAATATGGCGCAGTAATTCGCAGCAGTCTGTGGCAGAGAGTTCAGGCTGATCGCATTCTTCAGCTAAGGCCGCTAACTTTTTTCTATCATTCGCGGCTTCGGCTAGGCGAACGAGTAATTCATCGAGAAATTCGCCCGCTGATTTACGGGTGAAAGTCAGTGCGGCGATACGGTCAATACTAACACCAGCAAGGAGCAGACGAATGATGCGTGTTGTCAGGGCAAAGGTTTTTCCGCTACCCGCATTAGCAACGAGCATTTCGTGATTGAAAGAAACCGGCAGGCTCACAACAGGCCTCCTTTCAGTTTTTCGATAGTCTCGGGAGCAATGCAATTTTCGGGCGCTCCGTTAACAAAGAGCGGTGCGAAAGGATCATCCCATGATCCCCTGAAAGCTTGCGGCGGCCAGAAATGACCCTCAGTAATTTTTTGACTAATCGCTTCAGCGCAATCGATTGCTCCCACGTAAAGCTCTTCGCTTAATTCATCGAAAGAGTAGATGCCACTCACGTTTGGATCGGATGGTAATACAAAGTAGGCAGTTTCGGGGGGATGCTTGGCGCACTCTTTGGGATACCAGTGTTCTAGGATTTTACGGTAGAGCGGAAGTTGAAGGTTTTTCCATGTCTTCTTGGCAATGCCGCGACTAGTTAATACTTCGACTTGTGCGGTTGAAAACCAGTTATGAGAAGGAGGAGCGAAATGAGTCTGAGCTGGTTTTTTTACGGAGCTGAAAGTTTTATAGTCGATTACTCGAAGCGCCCCTGTTGTCGCATTTTGTTCAATGCGAT
>CALBPO010000120.1 GCA_937899295.1 uncultured Opitutia bacterium | reverse complement strand
GCTCTTGTACAAATTATAAAGTCGTAGGGCGTAAGCTTCGCGATCTTCTTTCTCATGGTGGAAGAGACCCATGGAAACGCGGATCCAGAAATACTGAGGCACCTCGAGGCGGACATGCTTTTTAGTGGTCTTGTCGACGATGAGGTAGCGATCATACATGGTTTGCACGCCGAGATAGTCAAAGTCGAGGTCGGCGGAAGGATCAAGGGATGAAGCGATCTGATCGATATCGTAGTCGAACAGCTTGGGATTGACGCGGTCGATCTCAATGGCGCGCTTCATGTAAGGCTTGAAGCCACGGCGGTGAGCTTCCTTCAGGCTATCGACGCCATCGCGGACGATGTCCCAATCAAGCACTTCTTCGTAAATGTAGGTCAGGAGGATGCGACCAGCGAAGCGGGCGAAGTCGGCGTCTTTCTCAATCATACTCTTGGCATTAAGGATGATGGTCTTCTGGAGGTCAGCACGCTTCATCTCTGGATAGAGGGAGCGGCGGAGTTCTTTTTCGATGGTGTCTGCGTCGATATTGAGATCGAGGCCGATGGTGGCAAAATCGATACGGCGCTTAAGGTCTACGCCATCCCAGAAGTTGGTGTCACCGTTGGATTCGGTCACGACGATCATGGACTCTTGCTCTGTCTCGTCGACGGGAGCGACGCCCTCTTCTTCGCGAACGCGAGAGCGATGGGCACGGTATAAGATGTAAGCTTCAGCTACTTTGAATTGGCTTTGGCGCATCATCTCCTCTTGGACGGCGTCTTGCACGTCTTCAATGTTGATGAAAGCTTGTCCGCCAACGTTGAGACGGTCGGTGACGGCACGGGCAATTTCAACAGCTGGCTCGGAATTAAGGTGGAGCGAAAGAAAAGATTTGCGCACAGCGATCTCGATTTTGGACTCACTCCAAGGTACGACTTGGCCATTTCGACGGATGAGGCGCAGAGCGACTGGCTCTCGCTCGGCAGATGGTGCAGCTTTTTTGCGGCCAAACATAAGGCTACGGGCGACATCGTGCGCATCGTTTTCGATGAGTGCCTTTTCTATCAGAAGATGGATGTCGTGCGTGGAGAGTTTGAGGGCGCGACCTTGCTCGATTTGCTTAGCGAGCACGGCTCCTACGCTCTCGGCAACACTCGCGACGAACTTGCGGTTTACTTCAGTGAAAATTTCTTCCTCCTGACGAGAGAGGAGTAGGTCAGTGAGGGCGTTACCAATGGTATCAGCAATCTCAGCGAGGTCGAAGTCGCGCTCGGTGCCTTCGGATTCGATAGTAATTTCCGGGCGATTTAGGCGGTCTTGCTCTAGGGCGGATCCCCATTCGAAGCGTGGCTTTTTTTCTTTAGGTGTGCTGGCGAAGCGTTTGAGTTCGAGATCTTCTTCGAATGAGATTTTTTGTATCATTAATGTGCTGTTTTTGGGTGTTTGTCAGGTCGGAACAGAATTCGAAAAACGGAGCGCGCGGCGAGGGGCAGTAGACGTGCTCCGTGAAAGTTAACTCTGGTCAAATTTACAGCTCGTCGTCGTCGACCGAAGCAAGGGCGGATGCCTTTTGGTATTCGGTAACGCGTCCTTCGAAGAAATTTTGCTCCTTCTTGATGTCCATCATCTCCGCGAGCCATGGGAATGGATTTTCCGTACCGGGGCTGAGTGTCTTGAGGCCAACACCTTCGAGGCGGCGGTCTGCAATATAGTCGATATACTGGCAGAACTCGTCAGCGCTGAGACCAACCGAGTTGACGGGTAGGCAGTCGCGGATGAACTCTTTTTCTAGATCGACTGCCTCACGCATAAGGTCCCGCAACTCTTCCTTAAACTCAGGTGTCCAGACATCTGCGTTCTCTTCGATTAGATCCATGGTGAGATTACGGAAGACCTCGATGTGGTTCGACTCGTCACGCAGAGTGTAGCGGAACATTTGACCAATACCGGGGAATTTGTTCTGGCGGTAAAGCGATAGCACCATACCGAATAGACCGTAGAATTGGGTGCCTTCCATGCACTGGCCAAATAGGAAGAGGTTTTTGGTGAAAGCTTGCTTGTCCTTAGTAGTCGTCAGATCCATATCGCGGCGAAGGCCGCGCGAATTTGTGACCACAAAGTTAGTCTTCTTCTCAATGGTGGGGATGTCTTCAAACATAGCCTCACACTCGTGTGGGTTAATACCGAGCGAGCTAATCATGTAAACGAGCGAGTCCGCGTGGATGTTCTCCTCGTGCGCGTGGCGGCCGAGCAGAAGCTTGAGCTCAGGCGCTGTCACAAGCTCACGCGTGACGTGTTGTATGTTATCGCCGACGATGCCCTCGGCGGCCGAGAAATAGCCAATCGCCATTTTGATGATCCAGCGCTCTGCATCGGAAAGGTCGGCACTGCGCCACAGTTCCACATCTTTCTGCATAGGAATGTCCTCTGGTTCCCAGTGGTTGTTCTTCATCGTCTTGTAGAGATCGTATGCCCACTGGTATTTTAAAGGCAGGATGTTGAAGAACATGGTGTCCTTGCCGTTAATAATCTTCTTAGAATTAAAAGCTTCTTCGGCTTTGGTTTGGTCTAGAACGAAGGTTTTATCACCAATTTTGTAGTTTTTTTCCATAGGTAGTGTGGGTAGGTTTTTGGTTTGGATTTATAAAGTATTGGCAACTGCCAGGATCTGGGGAAAAGGAACCCGCTGGCGTCGAAACTGAAGATGTTGAAGGGCAGTAAGATAGTGCGTTTGAGCTGAAGACAGCGCTAAAAATTGAATTGAAAGATGTATGCTCAAATTTCACCTGTCAATAAAAGGCACACAATATATCGTATTTTTTTTGCATATGACTACTATATATAGTTATTATACACATCTTATTAACAAATTTTTATACAAGCTTAAATTGTGCTTATGTAATTCAAATCAACCTGTACAT
>CALBPO010000119.1 GCA_937899295.1 uncultured Opitutia bacterium | reverse complement strand
TCCACTTCAACCTGACCGACATTCATTTCACGGTCGCAGACGACGAGGCCCGAACAGTGTACACTGACCGAACTGCGATGACGGTCGTTGAGGGGGTAGGCCTTGGCGGCTCCGTCGTCGTTAAGAAAGGGCACCGAAGTATCCATGAGTCCCATGTCGTCGATGAGAAAGATAAGAATGTTAGGGCGCTCAGTTGAGTGTAGGCTAAGTGCACATGCAAACGTGACAGAAAAACCAAGTACGATGTGCCGGATTCGATTAATCATCTTGGCGTATTTGTTAGAAGTGATGGCTTGGTCAGGTTCGAAACACCTATAGACGCTCCCACCATTTATCAGCCATCAGTGTTGGGAAGGTACGGTCTTGTAGTTGATCATTCCAAGCCTCCCATGATTTGAGGAGTTCTTTACTCTTCTCTGGGTTTTGTTTGCGTAGGTTTTTGGTCTCGCTGAGGTCATTTTCGATATTGTATAGTTGATGCCAATTTTTGTGTTTTTGTGTGTTGGCTACGAGCTTTATGTCCCCATCGCGAATACACATGCCTTGCTGCTCCCATTTACGCCAGAAAAGTTGGTCGTGGGGTGCTTCGTTATTTTTACCCGTGAGATAGGGGAGCAAGTTAACGCCATCCAAAGGACGATCTTCTGCGATTTTGACCCCAGCCAGAGCGGTGATCGTACCCATAATGTCGAGTGAGATGACTGGGTGGGAGTAGACCTGTCCTGCAGGGATTGTACCTTTCCACTGCATTGCGAATGGCACGCGAATGCCACCCTCAAAGAGATCTGACTTGGCTCCTCGCAGAGCGCCGTTGTCAGAGGCATTTTTAGTGATCGCACCGCCATTATCGGAAAGAAATACAACGATGGTATCATCCTCAATATGGTTACGGCGGAGACTCTCCATGACACGACCGACGCCATCATCAACACAGCTAACCATGGCAGCATAAGTACGGCGTTTTTCGTCGGCGATGTCAGGGAATCGTGATAGGTATTTCTCGGTGGCTTGTAGTGGTGCGTGAGGAGCGTTATAGGCGAGGTAGAGCATGAAATGCTGATTCGCCTTTACCTTCTTTTCAATAAACCCGGTGGCCGCATCTGTAAGGACATCGGTAAGGTAGTCTTCCTGCACATCAATACGGTCAAAGTTTTCTAATAGTCGTGTGTTATACCACTCCCAAGAGCGTGTGACCTCGGTAAGATCGTTCAGCTTATAGTTTCTAGGGAAGTAACTATGCCCACCGGAAAGGAATCCGTAGAAATACTCAAAACCACGGTTTAGCGGGTGATTGCTTGTATGGCTTCCCATGTGCCATTTCCCGATGATGGCGCTGGAGTAATTTGCTTTATTGAGTACTTCCGCAATGTTTTCTTCGGACTTTGGAAGACCTGCATCTGGATTACCGGGATCGATGGTTGGGTTTGTAGTAAATCCAAAGCGATCTTGATAGCGACCCGTCAGTAAGCCTGCTCGACTGGGTCCACACACTGGGTAGGAGACATAGCCATCCGTAAATCTAACACCGTTAGCAGCGAGTTGATCTAAGTGCGGGGTAGGAATGTCGCTACAACCGTTGAAGCCAACGTCATTGTAACCTTGGTCATCGGTTAGAATGATAATTAGATTTGGAGTTTTTGCGAGGAGGCTGCAAGTAAGTAGACCTGCTGCAATGTAGACTAGGTAATGATGAGTCATAGTATAGCTGATGAATAATTAAAGAATGAGGGATTTCAGCACTCGGGAGGTGTGGGAAATCTAAGGAATGATCATTAGTAAGAAAGTGATTCAAGCAAACGGGCATCTATTGCTTCTTCTTATGCAGCAACTTAAGTGGTTCGACTGGATTAACAGTGCCATTTTTAACATCGCGTGGAGTCGATTTAAAGGAGCGCTTAAATGCAGTAGCAAAACTTTGGCTACTTTGAAAACCAACCATTAAGGCAATTTGCGTCACATTCATAGAGGAACCAAGCAGTAATTCATATCCCTTAATAAGTCGGATTTTCCATAAGCTGGCCATTGGGCTTTCGCCGGTTGCCACACGAAAAGCCTTTGTGAGCTTACTTTCCGAAACTGCCAGTCGATCCGACAGTTTTTTTAAATCCCAGTGCTCACCGTATTCCCTTTCAAATAGATCCGTCGCCAATAGCACGGTAGGATTTTGTGTCAGTTCGGACGGAATGTTAGACTCGACTTCCACATCATTCACAAATTCCTGCAAGGAATAGACTAAGGCCTGAAATGCCATGCGTGAAATTTCTTCGCTAAAAGGACCCGGGGACGCATGCTCGTTCACGATTGTTTTTAACAAAGACTTATGCTTTGGCAGGAAACGTGTGTTTACATAGCTGAAATTCTTCCAAGCTTCAAGCAAGCTTGGCGCATCCTTAAGTGCCTGGTGCATCGAAAAGCCAATCCATAGTGTATGGTTGTAGGAAAACTTTTGATCAAGTCGCTCCATCATATTGCCATTGGATAGGAAGAGAAGATTTCCATTACACAATCGCTCGTTCTTACCATTAATACGAAAATTACATTCGCCTTCTAGTTGGAGTAGGCAGGTCCAGTTTTGTAGTTTTTTTGAAACTGGTTTCAAGCGTGGAGACGACCAGTGTTCGCCAATGGAGTTGACCGCTGGAACCATGACTTCGTCGCCATAAATACTGAAACCTGAGTAGATGCCTTCTGGTAGGTCGATGGGCATGATTTCTTATGCTTAGGTGGACAGTTTCCTTAGGAACAAATGGTTCACGTCCGGCGCATCAGCGCATCTGGTAAATCGACGTTGTCGAGTGTCTGTTCCATGCGGTCGATCTCAGCAGTCATCCGATTACAGTCGCCTTGATGGCTATTGCTGTATGCCAAATTGGTGGTCTCCCATGGATCATTTTTTAGATCAAAAAGCTGGATAGTCTCTGAACCATAGTAGCGGATGAACTTATACTGGTCATCAACAACCATCCGTCCCGTGGCCTTACTTTGAGCATGTAAATAGTTTCGCCATGATGTGCTTCTATTTTCCAGTAAAGGACGTAAGCTCATGCCCTTTAGGTCTTTGGGTGGGTCAACTTCTGCATAATCGCAAAGAGTTGGAAAGAAGTCTAGGCCAGAGACGAGGTGAGTATCGTCTAGCAGACCGGCAGGAACTTTCCCTGGGAAGCATACCATAGTTGGGACACGAGAAGAAGTTTCATAGAAGTTATCTTTAAAGAGCATACGATGATGCCCATTGGCATCGCCGTGATCAGAGCTAAAAATAATCAGTGTGTTCTCGTGCTCAGGCGAACGTTCTAGTGTGTCAAGGATGTAGCCCACATTGACATCAACCATTTCAACCATTCGATAGTAGAGCCATGCTTGATGCCCCCAGTTTTCTTCTGTCCATTCTTCAGTGAACTTCATCAAGCCCTTATGCATCTGCTTGATTTGCTCAGGTTCACGTCGATCAAAATCAAAGTTTGGCGGAAATGGTGGTAGCTGATCTTTTAAGTGTGGAAAAGGGAATGGGTGCTTGGAAGTACGAGGGGCATTGCCACAGTCATGAGGATTCATGAGTCCTACCTGGGCAAAGAAGGGACGGGCGGTATCTCTATTTGCGAGAAAGGTTTCGAAGGAGAGCGCAACAAGGTTGTCACTATATTCGCCTTGTGGGTGGGAATTGTGTGGTACGAGCTGAAACGAATTATGCAGAGGGCGACCAGGGACATGCCATTTGCCGATGTGAACGGTTTGATAGCCGTTTTTACCTAGCCATTGACCATAATCAGGCAGATTACTACGCAGTGGCCGATTGTTAATTACAACATTTGTCTCGCTTGGATAGCGACCAGTCGCCCAACTCGCGCGCGCAGGGCAACAGATTGGGTCGGGTGTGTAACTTCTAGAAAAGTCGACGCTTCGCTTTGCCAGACGATCAATGTTGGGCGTGTTGACATGTGGATTACCATGGCAACTGAGGGCCATATGGCTGAGTTGATCTAAATTAAGAAACAACAGATTCGGACGACAATCTGGACTTGCACGGTTTAGCCCTGCATTGGGAGCTGCTTGTGATTCTGTAAAAAAAGCTGATAAAGACAATGCACTACTCGCTTTTATAAACTGACGTCGGGTGAAGCGACTGGTTTCTTTAGTATATGACATGAATAAATCGCGATTATACGTTTTCTGCTTCGATTAAGGTGTAAGCGACATTACGACCGATCACTGCGATTACGTTTGAACGTTCATCCATCCAAATGAAGAGTGGCAATATTGCGGGTCCTACGAGTGCATACCCATGTAACTTAGTTGGAACCCCCTCGATCTCGATTGTATCATCGGGCAAGGCAGTGATCGCCAATCCCGGGCGAAGCATTGTCAAATCATCAAGATAGTCGACTGTAGTGGCTGCTGCATTGCCACTCTGAAAACGCTCGATGAGAGTATATAAAGTGGTGACCGGATACCTTGTATTGAGTTGTATGTTTGATACTCCTTCACGGCTAGCAGTGAGTTCAATCATACCTTGTTTGATACGACCATGTTTAAGCATAGGTCCAAGCCCGTTGTATTTGTATGATTTAACTGGAAGTATTGGCGTGGAGCTGTAGCTCATCTCCCAATTTTGTAATGTCCCCGTTGCATCATCAGTATAGTTAATTTTGGCGATAATATCTTGCTTAGAAGAAGGTGCCTGGCCAGTCCATGTTGACCATTCACGCGAGTGATGCACATCCATGTATTTGCTTCGAGTAGGGGTAGTTTTACACTTTATCTCAAGCGATCCCTCGTGCCTTACTTGCGGAAAGGGGCCAGTGCGTTTAGCTCCTTCGTTGTAAAACGCGTAGTTGCGCATCGCATGTATATCGAAGCGCAAACGCAGAGATTGATTGCCGTCCACTGATTTAGGGAAGCGGCGAAAGTAGCTAGGGTAGAGGTCAAATGAAGTGTGCATTCTTTAACTAATCTAGCCTTACTTTATACTGTTTCGCGAATGCTGCGTGCTTCAGACTGCGTAATATGTTACTTAAGCAGTATATTTATAGCAGATCAACAGTGAAAGCTACGCCTGTTTTCAGTCATTGCAGAGACTAAAATAAATCTGACTAACGCGCGCCTAATTTAGAGCTGATTGAAAAAGGGTGTATCCGTGCATCTACGAATCACGTAAATCGGATACATCCAAAGAGCCATTTTCTACATGCGAGCTTAGAATGGCTGCCGCTATAACTTCTGGTGGCGCCCCTGCATCACGCGCTGATTTGTATAACTGAGAAGCCAACCCTTCGTTGAGATCTATTGGAAAATTTATATAATTTCCTGATACATTATTATCCCAACTTGATTTGCACATGATTATTCTAAATATACTCTTCTTGATAACGGCTGTGGTTGGACTTATCGCGTGATATTTTGAACTTTTACACTATTATGCACTATAACTTAAAATTTTATAATAGCAGATGCTGCCATTGATTACCTTATTATAGCAGTAAATTATGTCATCCAATTAGTAGTTATATCATTAAATGATAAAATTTAATGTGATCATAACTTATCAAAATTTCGTATTTTTAACAGTGTCTACATGCGCAAAGGTTATGTCAGAACGTGCATTTTTTATCTGATAGTGTAACAATTGTCGGGTCGCGAATGTATAATACGATCTGACGAACGCTATATGTCTATAATACTGCTTTAATAACATATAGCTTTGATGGCTCCCATTTTTATTTAATATGTTACGCTTCAGCATTTTGTCTCGATGCCTTGTGTCATGCGCCTGTTTGTTAGCATTACTAACATCAGCGTGCCTGGCTGAGCGTGCTCCCAGCATGCACAAAAATGCATCCATTCAGTGGGAGGATATGCACTTCCAGGCAAAACCAGACGGCATTCCGATTTACTTGGTTTCAATCCACGATGTATTAATCGAGGGGGCTAAGTTTTCCATTCAAGCAACTGATGGCTCAGTGCATTCCAATCTTTTGCCTTGGGAAATTAAACAGCAAGTAACTGAATCTGCGCTGCGGATCAATGAACCTATTCGAATCAAAGCTGCGCGCGGGAATTACCGAGTTGAAACTTCCTTAGTTCAATCACGTAAATTAAGGGGAGTCATCGATTTTGAAGCAGAAGGATATCGTGCTAAAAGTCTAAGTATTCACTTGCCGCTGGATGTATACGCCGGGAAGCGGTTTATTATAGATGGCCAGAGCTTCGATTACGGAACTCTCGGGGCTGCCCAGTCTATGCGACGCCAAGTACTGCTTTCACGGAGGAGCTTTTCGAGCTTCACTGCGATCGACGATTTACAGCGAGCCTTCTCCATCAAACCTAATTCAGATCTCAAAATAGAGCTATTGAGTATGGTCGACTGGAAAGGGCATCGAGCGTATTGGGTGAACTTTTATCCCACTGATG
>CALBPO010000118.1 GCA_937899295.1 uncultured Opitutia bacterium | reverse complement strand
ACCAAGCGCAAGACTTCCGATGGGCATGAAGTTGATATCCGTCTCGCTGCCAACCCCAGTCACCTCGAAGCAGTCAACCCCGTCGTTGAGGGTAAAGCACGCGCCCGTCAGCGTATCCGCAAAGACCTCGACCGAAAGCAAGTGCTGCCCGTTCTTATTCACGGAGATGCAGCCATCGCTGGCCAAGGCATCGTGGCCGAGGTATTCAACTTTTCTCAGCTCAAGGGCTACCGCACAGGGGGCACTATCCACTTGGTCATTAATAATCAGATTGGTTTCACTACCGATCCTTCTGACGCGCGTTCGAGTCGCTACTGTACTGACGTAGCCAAGATCGTCGAAGCGCCCATTTTTCACGTCAATGGTAATGATCCGCTCGCTGTGATCGCAGCGGTCGAGGCTGCCTTTGACTATCGCCAGACCTTCGGTTGCGACGTGGTGATCGATATGTATTGCTGGCGCAAGCACGGGCATAACGAATCTGACGAACCCGCCTTCACTCAGCCCTTACTCTACAAAACAATCTCTGATATGCCCCTCATTGGACGCGCACTTGGTCAACGCTTAGTCGCAAGCGGCGAGTTCACAGAAGCCGAGATAAAGGACATCGAAGAAAAATATCAAAAAAAGCTAGAAGCCGCTTTTGATTCGGCCAAAGCAAGCGAAGATACTGCCTCCGATCCCTTCGCCGAATCAAATGCAAAGAAGCAGCCGCCTTATAATTTCAAAAGCTTCAACACACGCGTTCCTAAGGAGCAGCTGAAAATGATCGCCGAGCAACTCGCACATGTGCCCGAGGACTTCCATGCAAACAAAAAGATTATACGCCAGCTCAATACCAAACTAAAAGCGTTTGAGGAAAACACTGGTATCGACTGGGGCATGGGCGAGGCACTCGCCTTCGGTAGTTTACTGCTAGACGGCACGCCAGTGCGCTTAAGCGGGCAGGATTGTGAGCGCGGTACTTTCAGTCATCGCCACTCCGTACTTTATGATAATCAGACACGTGAAAAATATGTTCCCCTACTTGACTTAGAGAAAAGCCAAGCTCAATTCTGCGTTCATAATTCGCTCCTCTCTGAGGCTGCAGTGCTCGGTTTCGATTACGGTTATTCGCTCGATTACCCACAAATGCTCTGCATTTGGGAGGCGCAGTTTGGAGACTTTGTAAATGGTGCACAGGTTATTATCGACCAATTTATTACAAGCAGTGAATCCAAATGGGGTCGCCTGAGCGGCCTCGTTATGCTACTGCCACACGGTTATGAAGGCCAGGGACCCGAACACTCCTCCGCCCGGCTCGAACGTTTCCTTCAAGCCTGCGCGGAAAACAATATTCAGGTCTGCAACGTGACCACACCTGCGCAATATTTCCACTTGTTACGCCGTCAAATGAAGCGTGAATTTAAGAAACCGCTCATCATTATGTCACCCAAGAGTCTGCTGCGCCACCGCGAATGCGTTTCCAAGGTCGAGAGCTTCACCGACGACGAATTCTGGTCGATCCTCGACGATGAAATTGTCGATCGTAAGTCAGTTAAGCGCATCATTTTCTGCTCGGGTAAGCTTTACTACGATCTTGCCGCGCACCGGGAAGAGTCCAAAGCAAAAGACACCGCAATCGTTCGCATAGAACAGTTATACCCGCTCAATACTGATCTACTCAAACGTATCGTGGGAACCTACCCGAACATACAAAGCATCGTATGGTGTCAGGAAGAGCCGAAGAATATGGGCGGCTGGAGCTTCATTGCTCCACGACTGATGGAAACGCTCGGCAAGTTGCCCGCCTATGCAGGCCGCAAGGAATCAGCTAGCCCTGCAGTCGGCTCACTTGCCCGCCACCGTTATGAGCAGAAGAAACTCATCGAACACGCATTCTCGCTTTGATGGCTGTCGCCATGACGGACTCTGGCTAAAATTCTCAATTCTTAATATCCCACTATGGCTACCGAAGTAAAAATACCCGCGATGGGTGAATCAATTAGTAGCGGCATTCTAGCCGCTTGGCACGTCAAAGACGGCGACTACGTCCAAAAGGATCAAGTTCTCTATGAGCTAGAAACTGATAAAATAACCTCGGAAGGGGCTGCTGAAGTCGCAGGGGTAATTTCGATTCAGGTCGAAGCTGACGAAGAGGTCGACATTGGCCAAATCATTGCCTCGATTGACGAAAGTGCAGTTGATACTCCTGCCGAAAAGGTAGCTAACATGCCAGAAGCAGATGATGCTGTGGTTGAAGCGGTCGATTCCAATGTGACTACAGATGCTTCGGTCGAAGCGAAGGCAGATCCAGTGGATACACTCTCACCTGCTGCTCGCAAAGCTGCCGAAGAAACAGGCGTCGACACTGTTAATATTTCTGGCAGCGGCAAAGATGGTCGCGTCATGAAAAGCGACATCGTCGATGCATCGAAAAATTCATCATCTGAGGAAACCGCAACCAGTCCCGTATCCTCCCCAAACCCAGCTAAATTTGTTGCATCAGTAAAACCCTCTCCCTTGCAAGGCGGACGTGAGTTTCGCAAAAAGATGTCACCGCTACGCCGTAAAATTGCCGAGCGCCTCGTCGCCGCAACACAAGAAGCCGCCATGCTGACGACCTTTAACGAAGTCGACATGAGCGCGGTCATTAAACTGCGAAAAGAAAATCAAGACAGATTCGTTGAGCGACACGGTCTTAAGCTTGGCTTCATGTCTTTCTTTACCAAGGCTGTGACCCACGCCCTTCAAGCCGTACCAGAAGTCAACGCGCGGATCGAAGGGAACGAAGTTGTCACCCAGCAGTTTTATGATATTGGTGTCGCCGTTGGTCCCGACAAAGGACTTACGGTGCCTGTCCTTCGCGACT
>CALBPO010000117.1 GCA_937899295.1 uncultured Opitutia bacterium | reverse complement strand
GTTGTAACCCCTTCAAGCGAGGTTGCTGCAGAGAGTGGATTCAATTTTATTAATCGTATTTTCCCAGGTGACATGTCACTAGGAGAGTCTGGAATGGAGAGTGATATTGCCCTTGCCACAGCAGGGAACACTACTGACGCTGACCTAATCTGGATTCCCAACGGTTCTGGCGGCTATAACAAGTATTACTACAACGGAACTGCGCGTCCTTTCCCCCCACTTTCGGTTGGATGGAAGGGCACTACTACTGGAAACACTGACGCATCTGGTGAAATCCTTAGCAGTGCATATATCATAGAGCGTAAAGCTTCTGGCACTATGGTAACTTCATCTTTACCCGCAGGAGTGAATCTATAATTTAAAAATAAACAAAACAAAACACCCCCTAAAAATATGAAAACTAAATTAGTATTAAGCTTAATCTTCGCAGTTGCCAGCGCAAACGCGGCAACTATCTCATTCAGTAACTTTGACTCTGGCACTTTTGCTGGCCTCGCAATTGTTGATTCTAGCAATAATTTGCTTGGCACGGCCTCAACTGCTGAAGTTGGTTTTTTCTCTGATGAGGCTCTTGCCTCTGTAGGTGACTTCACCACTTGGAATTCATTTGGTTCAGTTGCAAGTTTCGGAGCTGGCTACGATCTCGCTGGAGTATACTCAGGTGATGCTTCGTCTTCTACTGCAGGTGCCAGCTCATTCATCGGACAGAGCATTACTACACTAATTACTAGTGCTTCTGGCTCAGAGTATTTGGTTGCTAAATCAGACCAAACATTTGGTCAGGACAACCCACTCTTCACAGCCACTGTGAACATATTTAGTGATTCAGGCATCACTTATTTGTTTGGTGGAACTGCTGGGTCTAGTGTTGACTTTGGCACAGGCCCTCAAAGCTCAATCCAAACCGCAGCGGTACCCGAGCCTTCAGCTTACGCTCTACTTGGTGGCCTCTTCGCTCTTACTTGCGTAATGCTTCGCCGCCGCGCATAAAGGAAAACACCTTACTATTTACAAAAGCCCCAGCATTGCGCTGGGGCTTTTTTGTGTACAATTCAGACAGTCTAAAATCTAGCGCTTTCTTAAGACCCAAAGTATTGGTGGAGAGTTACTTGATTCTGGCTCATAGCAATCGACTGCATTCCCCTCAATTTGGGATTTACGCATAAAAGCCTCTACAGTCTCGGCTTCGGTTTTTCCTCCACTATGTCCGCGGTAAGCGGTCACGCAAAGGTATCCGCCAGTGGTGAGTAACTGGATCGAGGCACTGAGTGCCTCATCAGTGCTTTCTGCGCGCGTCTGGATGCTCTTGTCGCTGCCGGGCAGATAGCCTAAGTTAAAGGTAATCGCCGCGACCTTATTTCGATTGGCTTCAATTAGCTTTCTTAGGGCTAGAGCATGGTCTTCGCTCACTAATCTGACACGATCGATCAGTGACATATATAAAGTGAAGCGCTCTGGACATCTACGAATCGACACGAGTGATTGATTAAGAGCATATCATTCTGAGCACACACAACGATCAAAGAAATCCGCTTCGCAACTGAAGCGGGATCATGCATCGGGACGGCTACACAAGCCTACGACCACACAAGTCTACGACCACACAGCAAGCATCGCCTCCGAGGACAAGACGGTGGGCGCGTTGAT
>CALBPO010000116.1 GCA_937899295.1 uncultured Opitutia bacterium | reverse complement strand
CTTAACTACGCCGCGATTGAGAAATGTGCAAAGCTGGGTCTCATGCTCGGTTGTGAGATTGCCGAGGTCTGTAAGTGGGATCGCAAAAATTATTTTTACCCTGATTCACCTAAGAATTACCAACTCACCCAAAACGAAGAGCCGCTTTGCATCGGAGGTAAGGTCGAGATTGAGCTGCCGGGTCCTTCCCGTAACGTCGAAGGTGATCACCGATGGGTCACCCTAAACCGTATCCACCTTGAAGAAGATCCGGGCAAGTTGACCCACGAGGCTTTTGAAACGGTCATCGATTTCAATCGCGCAGGTGTGCCCCTCGCTGAGATCGTGACCGAACCAGACATGAGCTCGTCGACTGAGGCAGTCGCTTTCCTCAACTGCCTGCGTAATATGATCGTCTATGCTGGGATCTCTGACTGCGACATGGAAAAAGGGCAGCTCCGTTGCGACGCCAACGTCTCGCTGCGTCCAGTCGGCACCGAGAAACTTGGCACCCGCACTGAAATGAAGAATCTCAATTCAATCTCCAACGTCAAAGCCGCGATCGAATACGAGATTGAGCGCCAGACCCAGGTCCTGGAGGGGGGTGGTAGTATCACCCAAGAAACCCGTCGTTGGGATGTCGAGAGCGGCAGTAGCTTTTCGCTCCGTAGTAAAGAGGAAGCGCACGACTACCGCTATTTTCCCGACCCCGACCTCATGCCTGTGCAGATGGATCGTAAGCGGATCAATGAGCTTGCAGCCGAGCTACCTGAGCGTCCGCTCGATAAGCAACGCCGCTATCAAGAGGCGTTCAAATTACCATTCACCCTTACCAGCGTACTCTGCGTCAACCGTGAGTTATGCGAATTCTTTGAAGAAGCTCTCCAGACGCATGAGGCACCTAAGCAGATAGCCAACTACATCACCAACGATTTATTACGTGAACTTTCTGCCGCCTCCGAGTACGGCGACAGTGCACTCGACGTCGGACAGTGTAAACTGACCCCCTCCCATATAGGTAATCTTGCCAGGATCATCGACGAAGGCGTCATTTCTAAACAGATAGGCAAAGAGGTGTTTACCGAGATGTTCCTCACTGGCGAGATGCCCGACGCTATCGTCGAGAAAAAAGGACTCAAGCAAAGCGACGACACCGACGAAATTGAAGCCCTCTGTCTTGAAGCGATTGCGGGCAACGCTAAAGCCGTTGGCCAATACAAGGAGGGGAACACTAAAGCACTCAATGCTTTGAAGGGACCCGTTATGAAAGCGACGAAGGGTAAAGCGAATCCAGCGATGCTGGATGACCTACTGAAGAAGCTCATTGATGAAGGTTAGAGCTCGGCATTGAACCGAGCTGGTGCGTCGATAGAGACAATTAAAGCAATTCCGTGTTAATCCGCTGGCTGCAAGGAACTAGCTGAAATACTTCGGTTCCAAAGCTCCTTGCCTTCAACGCTCATAATGCGAATGGTCAAAATGCGATCCTCTTCGGAGCCGCCAAACTCGATTAGTGCGAAGTGGCGTTCGAAGGTGCTGCTGCCGGGCTGACGAAAGAAGTTCAGTTCATCTTCATTGTTGCCAGGATTAGCAGTGAGTGGGCCAAGCGTGAGGTCATATAGATTGTAACTATTAGCGTGAACAAGGCGAGTGAGTTCGCCGTACCTCTTACCGCCACTGATGAAAAACAGGCCAGCGATTCGAGCATCACGCAGCATTTGAAGGAGATCGGCGTGCTCACGCTCGGCGTAACTGAGATTACTGCGTGAGTGAGCTGGGTTGAGGATAGGCGCACCTGCGATGATAATTTTGAAGGTGGCCTCACTTTGGACGAGCGCTTGGCGTAGCCATTCAATTTGTTCTTTGCCCAAGATCTGCGGTAGAGCTGAACTAATTGGCGTGTCGTTACGGTAGCTACACACATCGAGGACAAAAAAATCAGCATCCGCGTAACGAAACTGTGTGGCCACACCTTCAAGTTGACTGACGACTACTGGGCGTGGCCAATAACATTTAAAGCTGGATTCCGCGATCTCACGATAGGCGCTGTTCATGCCGCCGTTGGGTGCGCCGAAGTCCTGTCCTCCCCATGTGGCGTAGTGGGGAATGCTTTGTAGGAGTGGCTGGAGATCGGGTATGGAGCGAGCCATGGCGTATCGTTTGAAGTAGCCGCTTTGCGTAGTCCAGTCACTCTTGCGAAGGTGTGCGGTGTTACCTGCCCAAATCATGAGATTGGGCTGAGTCTCGGCGATGGCACTGAAGATACTGTAACCGTCACCAAGTATCTGGTAGGGGGGCTCAAAGCCTTCTTCTATTACGTAGTGTGCGCCGCCAACTGCTACTTTAAAATTAGGGGGCGGGGTGCGGCCATGGTAATTAGCAGGACTGGTAAATCTTGCGGGGCTAGTAACGATTTCACCGTTTAGCTCAACTCGGTAGCTATAGCCAAGCCCGGGCTCAACCTTGTCGAGTGTGACCACTGCGGTGTAGGCTTGACTGCGATTAGTTTCGACAGGGGTCGTCCAATAGAGCGAATCAGGATCACCTGCTGCAGAATAGGCGATGCGAACAAGAGACGGTGCGTCGGTCTGTATCCATATCTTGGCCTCGCGCATGTCGACATGGGAGACCATAGGACCATTGACCAGTGCAGCTTGAACCGTGATAGTGAATAGACCTAGAAAAAGTAGGAAGTATAAGATTGCGCGTTGCATGAAAATAATAAGTAAGACGCCTTTGAAGGCGTCTTA
>CALBPO010000115.1 GCA_937899295.1 uncultured Opitutia bacterium | reverse complement strand
ACTGGTTAGCTCTTTCAGTGTCCAATAATGATCTCCTTAAATTGGATCTCTCCTGCAGCAAAGTCCTCAAAAAAGAACCTTACCGAAATTCGATCATGCCATTCAAACCCCGACAACTTTCTAGTAACAGTCACCCATTCTCTTGATGACTCGAGTCTTATTTTATATTCTTTTATCATATCAGGCGATTGAGCAGAAACCTGAATCTTGAGGTCGCCCATTATCAATCCCGCCGCTCGGTAAGTAAAAGAAACCTTCAGTTCACTGTAATTGCTTCTTTTAAAAGAGTTGGGGGCAAAGCTTTTATCTCCAATGATATCAGGAGTAACTCGTAATACTGACTCTTTTTTCCCGTCTACAATAACCTCGACGACTTCTATCTTTCCAAACCAGCCCTTTTTTCCATCTTCGAATGTTGGGTTACGATTAAGAGTCTTCGCCTCAAGTACTCCAAACAGAATACAGAAAAATAACAAAAAGAACTTACTCATAGTAAGATCACATTTTTAGCTAACGTAGAGCTCTGGCGTGCCGTTAGGCGTTGCCCAGGAGCGACTGGTTATGTCTTTAGGTCTAGCGGGTAATTATTTCCGAGAGCTTTGAATTTAGAATGCGCATAGTGTGTGCTGAAGCAAGCAACGCCTCACGAACTTGTTTCTAGCTTTGTTGATGAAATTTTACACTTTAGCCAGTGCTTCTTTTTTTTGTTCGGCTTGCTCGGCGAGCATTTTGCGGCGGCGGGCGCGGACGTCGAACATGTCGGACTGCTCTTCGGCGTGGTAGGAAGAGCGGATCATTGGGCCGGACTCGCAGGCACCGAAGCCGATCTCTAATGCGTATTCTTTCCAATGTGCAAATTCCTCGGGGGTGACCCAGCGGTCGATCGTGGCGTGCTGTTTGGAGGGTTGTAAATACTGACCAATAGTGAGCACATCGACGCCGACCTTGACCATGTCGTTAAGCACTTCCTCAATCTCCTGTTCCTTTTCGCCTATGCCGAGCATGATGCCGGACTTGGTTATGAAACCGCGCGATTTGGCGTGCTCCAATACCCAGAGCGAGCGGTCGTAGCGTGCGGTCTTACGGATCGGACGTTGGAGGCGTTTGACCGTTTCGAGGTTGTGGTTGAAAATATCGGGGCAGGCGTCGAGCACCAGGTCGAGGTATTCCTGTTGGCCGCGGAAGTCCGCCGTGAGCACTTCAACGGCGCATTCGGGCATGCGGTGGTGAACGGCGCGGATGGTGGCTGCCCAAACGGAGGCCCCGCCGTCTTTCAAATCGTCGCGGGCGACGGAAGTGATCACGGCGTGCTTGAGCTTCATTCGGGCTATGGATTCGGCCACGCGGGCGGGTTCACCAATATCGAGTTCGGTCGGTCGACCAGTTTGGATAGCGCAAAAGGTGCAGGAACGAGTACAAATGTTACCCAGAATCATGACGGTGGCTGTCCCTCGCGACCAGCATTCGCCCATGTTAGGACATTGGGCACTCTTACAGACGGTATGCAGATCGTTATTGTCGACGATCTCTCGCACGGCCTTATATTCAGGGCTGGTGGGTAGTTTGGCTCGGAGCCAATCTGGTTTTCGCATATCCATCTTATTGAGGACTGTTCCTAAAAACTTGCTTAAATTCAACTGCTAATCGCGCTTTTAGCTCTGCTATGTCGACGGCCTCGTCTAGCTCATTAGTAAGTGAGGTCACGCTACCGTCACTAATCCCACAGGGCACAATACCATCAAAGTGTGCCATGTCAGGGCAAACGTTGAGTGCGAAGCCGTGGTAGGTGATCCATGAGCGCACGGCTACGCCGATGGCGCAGATCTTCCGTTCATTGTTTAGCCAGATACCAGTGTGAGCTTTGCGGCGGGCGGCGGCCAAGCCGTAAGTGGCGAGGGTGCGGATGACCACCTCTTCGAGATCGCGCAGGTAGGCATGGAGATCTTTGCGGTGCGCGAGCGAGAGGATGGGGTAGCCTACGATTTGACCGGGTCCGTGATAGGTGATGTCGCCCCCTCGGTTTGATTTGAGGACAGCGATGCCCTGCCGGGAACACTCGGCTTCAGTCCAAAGTAGGTGCTGTTCTGAGTCTTTGCGCATGCCCATGGTGTAGACAGGTGTGTGCTCGGTGAAAATAAGAGCGTCGCCGCACTCGCTCGTTCGACGTTGTTCGACGCGTAACTTTTGCTGCTCGAAAGCGTCGGCGTAGTCGGTTTGCTCCCAGTCGATTACTTCGATTTCTGTGATCGAATTAGTCATACGATCAGTTGTCCTCCGAGGCAGATACCGATGACGTATTTGCCCCACGCAATCGCCTCGCGGATGAGCGCCTTTTCTGGTGCAAGCCAAGAATACTTGGCCTGTTCGTAGATATTCATGGGGCCACCCATGATAAAAAGGCAGTCGAAGTCTTCGATGCTTGGCAGTACCTCGTCCTCGTAGAGCGGGTGGCTACGGAGAGGGTGCCCACGGGTTTGTGCCCAGTCTGCCAGTGCGGCAGGCTCCTCAAACGATAAATGTTGTAGGCATAAGATTCGCATCTTTTGTTATGTATAAAGACGGTTGTCTTTCTCGGGATGGAGTCTAGTAAAAAGAGACCATGAAATCCCACCGTTTGCCTTGGATACTCTTAGGTCTAGCTCTTTTTGGGGCGCTGATCGGCTTTTTTCTTTCGACTGAGCGCTCTTTATCTTTCTTTTCAGAGGCGGATGCCAAAATAGAACTTGAGGCGAGTGACCTGGCGGCACAAGTGGATTCCGATTTCCCTGTTAGGTCGAATGATCAAATTGGTATCCAAGACCTCGCCTATCCAAGCAATGCAATCCCGGGCGAACTAGTTTTCCACTTTGACAGCCGCCAAGACTACCTCGCTTACCTCAAGGCGCTCACCAATGCGGGTATCGCGCCACTCGGACAGATCGATGAGCTCCTCGCCCTGCGTATTCCTGAGCGCGCTTTGCTCCAGGCAAATTTAGCTCAGTCCGCTGCCCGTGCTAGCTACTCTTACCGAATAGAGCGCCCCTTGCCGCCCGTCGAAATTGATCCCGAAGCGCTCGCCAATCTTCGCCATTATGGTCTCTCTGCCCGTGCTATTACAGGTGGCATCGTCGCCGGGCAGGGCGAAGGAGTTATTGTGGCCATTCTCGATTCGGGCATCCAAGCGCACTCACAGTTTGATGATATTTATATCGCGCACATCGATTTAGCTGGTGGTGGCGTCGCGGGGCCTGGCGCGTCGCATGGCACTTCGGTTGCCTCAATTATAACCGGTAGCGAAGGCATTGCCCCTGCTGCCGAGCTATTTGTTATTCGTGTGCTGGATGATGAAGGCTTGGGCAAAAGCTACGATGTGGCCCAGGGTATCGTGCAAGCGGTCGATCTCGGCGTGCAGATTATTAATATGAGCCTCGGTGTCTACCAGGATGCGCCGCTGCTTCGCCAAGCCGTCAAATATGCCGACGATCGCGGTGTCATCATGGTCGCTGCCGCGGGTAATGACGGCTACAACCGGATGCCATATCCAGCAGCCTATCCGCAAGTGCTTGCCGTGACCGCAGTGGATGCGGGTGGGCAACATGCGCTCTTTTCAAATCAATCAAAGGAAATTGACTTTGCCGCACCCGGCGTCGGCGTTCTAACAGCTAAAGAAGACAAAGGCACCACACTATTTTCCGGCACCTCTGCTGCCGCGCCCTTTGTGAGCGGTACGCTCGCTTCGCTTATCTCTGGTGATGACGCATTGTCGCCCAAACAAGCGGTAGAGGCCCTCAAGCGCTACCTCAACGACCAAGGCCCGCCTAGCGCTGACCCAGTCTACGGTGCTGGCCTCGTTGATTGGGATCGCTTACGCGAGCGCGCCACGCCTAATCTACTCGACGTCGCGCTAGCCGACATTTACCTCCAGCCCGATGCCCAGCCTGGTAACACTATGCCGATTGAAGTCACCGTCCAGAATCGTGGCACCAAGTGGTTCAGTGATGCTCAGCTCGAAATCTTCGTTGGTGAGGCCGAGCCCATCAGCTTCATCCTTGGTTCTCTTGGACCTGGACAGACGACCACGCGTAAAGTATTTACTCAGATCCCTTCACTGGACAGTGACGCAACGCTCAGCCTCGCCGCTCACGTCATGCCCAAGAAGGTCGAAGACGATATCCGCCTTGATAACAATCTGAAGGCCGTGACCTTTCGTTTAGCCAAGTAGTGGTGATTTGAGGCGCCATTGGATCATGCTAAGCAAGTTATATATGGAGGCAGAAGTAGTCATGACTCCTTTTTAACTGGATTTGCTTTCGCACTCACTATACCGCTATCTGGCGTAAGAAAATACTTTCATGAATGATTCCGAACAAGCACCGATCATTTCCGAGGAGGGAGAAGTCGGATTCGTCGAGTATCAGGATTTTGTTTCCAAAGAGCCGTTCAAATTCGTCTCGGGGGGCAAGCTCCCTGAGCTGACACTCCGCTATGAGACTTACGGACATCTTAATGCGACCAAGGACAACGCTATCCTGATCTGTCATGCTCTCAGCGGCGATCACCACTGCGCTGGCGTCCATGGTATCGAAGAGCGCAAGCAAGGCTGGTGGAACTTTATGGTTGGTCCTGGAAAGCCCATCGATACCACCCGCTATTTTGTGATATGTTCCAATGTGCTCGGCGGCTGCCAGGGTTCGACTGGTCCCGGTTCGATTAACCCGCAAACGGGCAAGGCCTATAAGCTCGATTTCCCAAAACTCACTGTGCAAGATATGGTAAAAGCGCAGTCGCTTCTAATTGAGGACTTCGGTATCGACCGTCTCCACGCAGTCATCGGTGGCAGTATGGGCGGCATGCAGACGCTACAATGGGCAATCGACTTCCCCGAGCGACTGGGACGCTATATCGCGCTGGCCTCAGGTGCGCGTCATACTGCGCAAGCCATTGCTTTTAACGACACTGGTCGCCAAGCCATTATTGCCGACCCTGCATGGAAGCAGGGCGATTACGATCCTGAGCACGGCCCGGATCAAGGTCTAGCCGTGGCACGGATGATGGCACACATTACCTATCTTTCCGATGTTGGAATGGAAAGTAAATTTGGACGCAAGAGACGCTCCGGCGACGAATCCAAAGAGCATTTCGATGTCGAATTTGAAGTGGAGAGTTACCTGCGCTATCAGGGCGCGAGTTTCGTTTCACGATTCGATGCCAATACTTATCTTTATCTGACCAAAGCTCTGGATCGTTTCGATTTGCACAGTCCGGAGTCATTAGATGCGACACTCAGTGCGGTGACGTCCCCGGGTCTAGTTATCGGTTTTACTTCAGACTGGCTCTACCCGCCTCATGGCAATCGTGAGGTGGTCGAGGCACTCCTGCGCTTAGGTAAAGATGCCACCTACGCCGAACTCGCGATGGACTTTGGCCATGACTCCTTCCTTGTTCGAGCGCCCAAGCTCTACGAACTCATCCATCGTTTTCTTACACGCTAATCGTATGAGTCCCATCGATAAAAAACGCCTAGCTGATTTTCAGGTGATCGCCCAGTGGGTGGAGCCCGGCGAGCGCGTGCTCGACCTCGGCTGTGGCCGCGGTGTGCTGCTGGAGTATCTCAAGCAGAAGAAGTCGATCTATGGCGTGGGTGTGGATATCGATTTTGATAAGATTCTTAGCTGTGTGAAACGTAGTGTGCCTGCTTATCAGGGTGATGCTCGTACTATTTTGGCGACTTTTCCGGATGGTGCATTCGACCGTGTCATCTTTAGTCGCACTGTGGAGCAGCTCGACGATGCGGGTACAATACTGGCAGAAGGCTTGCGAGTTGGAAAACAGGTGACCGTTGGCTTTGTCAATAAGGGCTTCTGGGTGAATCGATTATGCACACTCTTCAAAGGCCGCCGTGTGATAAACGAAGTGTATCCGAAACCTTGGTACGAAACTCAGCCGACTAATTCGTTTTCAGTGAACGAGTTCGAGGAGTATTGCAATGCCCGTAAGCTGGTTATTGAGAACCGAGCATTCCTTGCTGGCGATTGGCGCAGTGAATGCTCAGTTTTTCCCAATCTATTGGCAGGATATGCGATCTATGATTTATCCTCTATTGATTGATAGTAAGAAAAGACAAAACGCAGAAACATAAAGGTGATCGGCTGTTTTTACGATAGCGACTGCTTGCAACGACTGGGTCTGACCACATACGGCGTCGATTTGATCAGCCTAGGGACAGCACTTTCGCTACTAAGGGCGCTCGCCTTGCTTCGTTTTATCTCGCATGCGGTCGACGTAAATCGACACATCGGCCTGCGTGTCCCCAAGATGATCTTTAGCCCGTTTCAGTGCCTTGGCGGTCGACATCGTGGGATTGCTCGGTTCGTCGGTAAAGATATTGCGTTCCTCAATCTGTTCATAAATGCCTGAGTTTTTCAGCACGCGTATCATGTCAGCCTTTACCTCGCTCAAGATAAGATAGCGACCTTTCTCACCCATGTAGAGCAACAGCTCTTCGAGCGCCATCACACCCGTGGCGTCGAGATTATGCGCGTTGCGCATTTTAAGAACGACGATCTTGAGATTGGGCTCTTCGCATATGCGGCGCATTTGATCGTGAAATAGATCCGCCGCGCCGAAAAAGAGTTCGCCCTCCACGTGGACGATAGAAACTTGGGGAACGGATCGCTGCTCGGGCTTATCCATCTCAGCCAGCTGGCCTTCTTTGTTGAAAGTGTATTCAACCATCTCGGGGCGGGCCACTTTTTTGAGGAAGAGGATGATCGAGGTGCCCACACCCACATAGATAGCAGTGTTGAGTGGCATAAAAAGGCCACTTACAAAGGTCGCGACAAAGACGGCTGCATCGGACTTTGTCGAAAAGGTCACAACACGGATGGCATGTTTGTTAATAAGCGAAATGCCGATTGCGATAACTAGGACAGCTAGTGTGCATTGTGGGATGTATTGTGTGAGCGGCCCTAAAGCAAATGCACCGAGAAAGACAATAAGGCCACTGATGCAGCTTGCCAGAACGGTGCGTCCGCCGCTTGTTGTGCTGAGTGTTGAGCGAGTTAGCGAACCGGAAGCGGGCATTCCTGAGAAAAAAGCGCAAGCAATGTTGGCCATACCAATGGAGAACATCTCCTGGTTGGCATCGAGACGGCCGCCTGTTTTGGCTGCCAGCGATTTGCCTATTGAGATTCCCTCGAGGATACAAAGTAGAGCGATCGCGAGCGCGGGGCTGGCGAGTAATTGAATGCTATTGAACGAAAATTTCGGCGTTTGAAATGACCAATCTGCTGCATTGATTCCGCTTAGGAATTTGATCCCGCTCTCGTGCCCAAGAATTAACTCCGTGGCCGCAGATATCGCGACCAAGCAGATCGCGACATTTGGTAGTGCTTTAAATTTTTTATTTAAGAAAAAGAATAGGAAGGCGGTCGAAAGACTGACAGCAAGCGTCGCCCAATGCGTAGTATGGATGGATTGGAACATTAGAACCGCTGATTGGTAAAAAGTGGCTCCCTTGTCCAGCATCTCTAGCCCTAGGGACTTTGGGATCTGATTTGTGATTATCAGTAAGGCGGCCGCAGTGATGTAGCCAGTAATAACCGAGCGGGAAATGTACTGCACCAAATTGGCAACTTTGAAGTAGGCGCCGATCACCACAAAGAGCCCCACCATCAGGATGAGTAATGGCACCATGCCGAGCTTTTCCACCCCTACGATTCCGAGGCTAGCGAAAGCGCTCAGTAGCATGACTGATGTGGCATTGGTTGGTCCTACTGTGATGAAGTGACTTTTTGCAAAAATCGGGGCGACCATCGCTGCGATGGCGGAGCCATAGATACCGTATTGGATGGGTAATCCAGCGATCAATGCGTAGGCCATGCCTTGAGGAAAGGCGAGTAGGGCGACATTCAGCCCGGCGCGCAGGTCGCCACTTAAGTAGCCGCCTTGGTAGCCCGCCAGTGTCTGGCGTAGGGGCATGAGTTTGAGTGTATTGTATTCTCTCGCAGCGTAAAACCCGTTTTTAAAGTGTTGGATAAATGCGGCCATGGCGTGTGAAGCTACAAGCTATTTTAGGACGGTTACTTGCCGGGGTAAAGGGTTGCCATGACTTCGCCGTGGAGCGGTGCTTTGGCTGCGATGATGGAACGCTCTTCAAAGGCGTCGCCTCCATTCCAGCCGGTCACTGTGAAGCCCGCACCTTCAAGGCAGGGTAGGATGGCCGCGCAGTCCCAGATCTCCATCATAGGATCACACATGATATCGATAAAGCCCGAGCAGAGTAGAATGTAGCCACCCGCATCGCCCCAAGAACGGTAGAGAGCGGTCTTCGGTGGGAGCGCCGTCCAATCAGCCTCGTTTTGCCACAATGTTTTACGGATCGGATCCGTCGTACTGAGTGTCGCTTCGCTGAGCGGGCAGGCGTCGCGCCCAAACACAGGCTTGCCGTTTAGGGTCGTCGTCTCGCAATCACCGATCACCATCTGCTCGAGTATTGGTTGGTTGATCGCTCCGATTACGGGGCGACCTTTATGCATGAGTGCAATCAAGGTGGCAAAGAGTGGTACTCCAGAAATGAAAGACTTCGTGCCATCGACCGGATCGAGCACCCAAACAAAGTCGGCATCGTCTCGCTCGCGGCCGTATTCTTCACCGATGATACCATGCTCGGGGTAACGCTCGGCGAGGATCTCACGGATGCGTTTCTCCGCATTTTGATCCGCTAGAGTGACGGGGGTGGCGTCAGATTTCCGCTCGATCTCTATGTCAGGGCCGTAGTGAGGCAGTATCTCTTTGGACGCTTCATCGCAGAGATATGCGATGAATTTGATAAATTCGTCTTTTTGTGCGCGAGTGAGTTCTGACATTTTAATTTGCTGATATATCTTGTTTAAAACTAGAAATTGGGGAGTCCTTAGGCGAGAGGCAACAGCAGAGTCATCGATGGCAGTATTTGATCTGGGCTATCTGAATAATAATGACTAAATTTTGGTTTCCATGCGCTTGCATAACTAATTGTCTTTTTCGTTAAGTAT